>JAGHDA010000376.1 GCA_021160185.1 Verrucomicrobiota bacterium | reverse complement strand
CCTCCGCGTCCTCCCCTTCCCCGACTCGAACCGGGAGATTCCAATCGCGGGCGGGCGCGTCGGCAAACTCGTCGCCAAGGACAATCGCCGCCGCCCGCCGAAAGCCTTCGAAGGCCACGCGTCCCAAGCCCCTCAGAGCCGCCGGGGCAACCGGCAGCTCTTCCGGCCTCGCCGTTTCCGCTTCAAACCCGCCCATGTCGGAAACGCCTTCGGCCCCGGGCGCGTCCAGAAACAACGCCAAAATCGCGCCCGGCCCGAGCGCGGCGTGTCCCACGCCCAGATAGAGCGTCTCGCCGTCGAAGTCCGCGCAGAGACGGCCCGGATTCGCTGTTTTCCCCGGCATGCCCGGAGCAGGCTCGCCCTTCAGATCGAACGTCTGGCCCGAGAAATTGCCGTCCCCGTCCGGAGGCAGATTCTCCGGCCAGACCGGAGCGTGCGCGGCGGCCTGAAAGGCGACGCGTTTCGGAAGCTCGCGCTGAATGAAGATCTCGTCGAACACCGCGCCGTTGAGGTCTGCCGCCCGGAGACGGAGCGTCTGCGCCGAGAGATCGCCTAGGAGGAAATGATAGCGCCGCGCAAAGCGGGCGCTGAGAGGATCGCGCTGTCCCATGGAATAAAGCACGCCGCCGCCGCCGCCGCTGACCAAGAGCTGGACGCCTGCATCCGGGTAAAACCGCTCGTAGTCATGGTCATGGCCGGCGAAGATCGCCTGCGCGCCGGCTTCCTCCGCGATCGGCAGCGCCACCGCCCTCAGATCCTCGGTGTCCCTCCGGCCGTTGCCATCATAGTCGTCCCCGCCGTGGAGCCCGGAGCTGCGCAAGGGATCGTGAAGGAACAGGAATTTCCAAGGCTTGTCCGTGACAGCCAGGTCCCGCTCGAGCCAGGCCGCTTGCGGCGAACCCGCGATCAACATGCCGGGCGCGCCTCTCAACGGAGCGTAAAGCCCCGCCCAGTGAGCCTCGCCCGCGTCGAACGAGTAGAAATGCTTGGGCGACGTGCCGGCGGCTTGATGCGCTTCGGCGGGCAGTTCGTTGGTGGGCGGGAAAAAAGCCTTGAAAAAACCCTCCGCCCCGTAAAGCACGTCGTGGTTGCCGGCCACCGCCGCGACGGGCGCAACGGCCATCAAGCGCGCGTAGACGCTGAAATAGCGGAAATCCTCCCATTGGGGCGAGAAATTCGGGTAGACCAGATCGCCGGGCATCAGAACCAGATCGGGCCGGGCTTCCAGAAGCCGCTCGGCGATCTCGTATTGCTCGAGCCCGCCGCGTCCTGTGTCCGCCAGCGCGGCGAACCGCAACGGGCCTCGCTCCGGAAAGGCCCTGAATTGAAACCAGGGCGAAAAGGCCGGGCCTTCGGGCGTGTGGCAGCCCGCGCGGTACCGGTGGAGAAGCCCAGGAACCAGCGGCTGCAACGTCACCACGTGCTCCGTCGAAAGAGCGGCGTCCGAAACGCGGCGGATCGGCCCTCCCTCCAGGCCGAACTCAACCACGGCGTCGGTCGGCTCAGCCGTGCGCCAAACCACCTTCATTTCACCCGCGCCGCCGGGCTGCAAAAAGGGGCCGCGGATGAAATTCCCCAGCAGCTCCATCACGCAAACCGGCGAGGTGAAGAACGAAGCCGGCGTCCAACGCAAGGCAAACACGTTGGTCCCCGGATGAAGAAGAGGCAGCGCAGCGGAAAGATCCACAACCGCGGGCGAGCCGGCGTCCCGAGGCTCGGCGGAAGCGTCGAACGGCGGCGGCTCGCCGACCGAGCCGGCAAAATTGGTCCGGGCTATTTCGACCCCGTTGAGGTAGGCGATAAAGCCGCCGGTCCAGTCGATCCGGAGATACAACCGGCGGATCGGCCCCGGATCGTCCACGAAAAACCGGCGACGAAAAAACACCGACGGAACCGTGGTCCCCACGCCCGGCAGACGCGTGGCTCCGCCCGACCAGGCGGCGAACCCCGGCGGGCCCTCCGGCCATGCCGCGTCGTCAAACTCCGGAGCAAACCACTCCGCCGGAGGCGGCTCGGCTTCGGCCCTGTAGCGCCACGGATCGACCACTCGGATGAGGCCGACGTCATCAGCCAAAACGGCGGCCGCCAGGCAACACCCGAACAACAAAAGACGCCGCATAGGCTCAGCCTAACGGCGCGGGGCGCGGCGGTCGAGCGCCGCCCGCGCTCACCCTCCCTCCGCCGCCGGACGGGGCCGCCAGGCGCAAGGCCGCTCGCCGAAAATCGCCGTGCCGACCCGCACGATGGTCGATCCTTCCTCGACCGCGACCTCGAAGTCCCCGCTCATTCCCATGCTCAAGTGGGCAAGCGGCGCGCCGAGCTTCTCCTCGCACCGTTTCTTCAGCTCCCGCACGCGAACGAACACCGGCCGCACTTTCTCAGGATCCTTCGTCCAGGGCGCCATGGTCATCAGGCCGTGGATCTCCAACCGCGGCAGCCGGTTGATTTCCCCCAGCTCGGCCAGAAGCCGCTCCGGAGAAAAGCCGTATTTGCTCGCCTCTCCCGCCGCGTTCACTTCCAGCAACACCGGCAAAACGCGGCCGCGCTTCTCGGCCTGCTTGTCCAGCTCCCGGGCCAGCTTCAGGCTGTCCACGCTCTGGACCACTTCGAAAAGCCGGACGGCGTCCCGAGCCTTGTTGGTCTGCAAGTGCCCGATCATGTGCCAGCGCAGACCGGAAGGGCACTCGGGAATCTTCGCTTTGGCTTCCTGAACCCGGTTCTCCCCGAAAAGATCGTGGCCCGCGGCCGCCAGCGCGGCGACCGCCTCGGGCGGATGGCCCTTGCTGACGGCGGTCAGGCTGACCTCCTTCGGGTCGCGCCCGGCCTTTTCGCAGGCCCTCTCGATCCGCTTCCAAACCGCCTCCAGATTTGCCGCCAAATCCATGCCTCCCATACTGCGCCTTCCGCACACCGAACACAAGGAACGCGGGGAGCGACACGGAGCCCTTGCGGGGCGGCGCGGGCGGAGCCACATTCTCTTCGGCATGAAGAGCAAGCTCAAAGGCCTTCACATGCGCCGGATCCGGGCCGTTCAAACCAAGACCCGAGCGCAGGAAACGCGCCGGCGGGCGGGAACGCTCTTCCGCCGAGCGAAGAGAGCCGGCCGCAACTCATAGCCAAGCTCCCTTGGGAAACTCACGGCCTCCGTGCGGGGCCTTCGCCAGGGGGCGAAAAGGCGGCGATGGCGCGGCGGATGATTTCGCTCGTGGACCGGCCCTCGATCCCGGGCAGGACGCGGGCCTCGCCGCCCAGCCGCTCCGCCAACCGCCGCTCTTCCTGGTTGATAGTGTCGATTGTGTAGTCGCCTCCTTTTACATAAACGTCCGGGCGAACCAGCTCGATCAGGCGCAGGGCGTTCGGCTCGGAAAAGATCGTCACCGCGTCCACACATCCGAGAGCGGACACAAGGCCGGCGCGGTCGGCTTCCGGATTGATCGGGCGGCCGGGGCCCTTGATGCGGCGGACCGAATCGTCGCTGTTCACCCCTACCAGCAGGCAATCGCCCAAGGCGCGGGCCGCCTGCAAGTAGAGCGCGTGGCCCAGGTGGAGAATGTCGAAGCAGCCGTTGGTGGCCACCACCCGCCTGCCCTCGCGCGCCATGCGATCCCGCCATCGGGCCGCCTCTTCGATCCGGATCAATTTCTCTCGAAAGTCCACCCTGCGATTCTCCCGGCGAGAGCGCTTCGGGGTCAACCCCGCCGCCGCGGCGCAAATGGTTTTTGCGCGCGGCCGGGAGGGTTTTCGGCCATGCTTGAGGCATGGAACGCGCAGCCTTGGCGCGCCGTCTCATGGCGACGCGATTCGAGATCCTGCTGGAAGGTTCGGACCCGATCACCCTCCGCGCCGCGGGCGAGGAGGCGCTTGAAGAGATCGCGGGAGCCGAGGCCCAGTTGAGCCTCTTCCTGCCCGCCAGCGAGATCAGCCGCGTCAATCGCCTGGCGGCGGAACAGCCGGTTCCCGTGTCCCCGCCCGTATTCGACCTGCTCGCTCGCTGCCGCCGCCTGTGGGAGCTGACCGAGGGCGCGTTCGACATCACAGTGGGGCCTCTTCTCCGATGCTGGAGCTTTTTCCGCGAGCCGATCCGCCGGCCCTCGGAAGAGGAACTGACCGCGGCGCGAAAATCAGTGGGGATGCAGCATGTCCTCCTGGACCCCGCAGAGCGAACGGCGCGCTTCCTCCGGCCGGGGATGCTCCTGGACCTGGGCGGGGTAGGCAAAGGCTGGGCGATCGATCTGGCGGTGGAAGCCCTGAAAGCCGCGGGCGTTTCCTGCGCGTTCCTCCACGGAGGAACCAGCGCGATGCACGGCTTCGGCCAGCCGGCGGCGGGCGCGTGGAAAGTAAGCGTTCCCCATCCTGAAACGGAACGGGCTTCCCGTCTCGGGGAAGAGGCCGGGGCGAACGCCGCCCCAAGCCAGCCCCTCGCCATAGTCGAGCTGCGCGACGTCGCCCTTTCGGTCTCCTCCATCTGGGGACGCGGAGCGCGCTTGGATCGGGAGTTCTGGGGGCACGTGCTCGATCCGCGCTCTGGCCGCCCGGTCCGCGCTGCGGCGCTGGCCGCCGCGCGCGCGCCCTCCGCCGCGGACGCCGACGCCCTCTCCACGGCGCTTTTGGTTCTGGGTCCGGCGGGGATCGATCGGCTTCGGCGCGCGTTTCCCGAGGCGGACTTCATGGCGGCCGCGCCCGAGGGCAAGGGATGGCGGTTCGCCGCTTGCGGCATCCCTCTTATCAACGAGGGGAGGTAGCTTTCTCTTTTCGCGGCGAAGAAGCTTTCTTCTCCGCGCTGGAAGTCTGAGGCGGCGGGACGAGCCGAAGTCCCAGCTTCTCGGCGGCGCGAGCGACAAAGGCGACGCTCTGGCGACGGACCTCGCGCCGATCCCACGCGCGGAAGGCCTCGAACAGCGCCGGCGCTAAAAACCCCGCCGCGCGCCAAAGGCCCCACGCCTCTCCTGCGCCCCACAAGGCAAGGGCGGCGGCCGTCAGCGCCCAGAAAACCGCACGCGCCGTCAGCGTGGCCCGTGGGCGAAAGCGGGAGCGCAGAAACGCCCGGCCGTCCGGCGCGTACTCGGCCGCGGTCACAAAGTGAATCCGGCTCCACCGGGAGCCGTAGATCTCCAGGTCGAAAGGCTCCCATCCCGAGTCGGTCCGAAAGTTCCAACCCGCCTTTGCGTGCGCCTCGGCCAGGCGCTCCAGAAACCGTCCCCGGTCCAGCTCTGAAGGCAACGCAAAATAGAGCAGCTCGGGCGACTCGCCCTTTTGCCGAGCGTGCACGGCGTCCAGGCTGCTTCGAACCCTGGCCGGCGTCTGCTGCAGGAAAAGGCGGCTCCGGTAGCGCGCCCAGCCGCGCACGACCGGTTGAAGCAGCCAAAGCAGCGCCGTCAGCGGGCGCGACCAGAAGCGCCGCTGTCGCCGGGGAATATGCGCGGAGGCGGCGGCGCGCGCCGCTTGGAGCGGCGGCAAAAGAAACGCCGCGGCCGCAAGCGGCGCCAGCCATGGGAAAAGAGCGCTCAGCAAGAGCAACGGCCCGACAGCCAGGGCGTAGTACTCCAGGGAGAGAAACAGGGCGGGCGGAAACGAACCCGCCGCCGCATAGACGGATTGGAAAGCGGCCAGGCCGAACCGGCCGTGGTAAATGAACGGCTTCTCGCCCGGGACCTGCAGGAGGGGCGGGCCGTAAATGCGCCCCTGCCATCGGCCTCCCCCCAAGGGGCTGAACCGGCGTGGATGCTTGCGCTCGAGCAGCGCCTCCGCTTCGCCGTATCCCCGTTGCTGGCGCAGGTAAGCCCGGAGCGTCCGCCGCCGGTAGTGCCAGACAAAAGCAGAGCCCGCAAAACCGAGGCGGTAGCCGACGTCCCGCAGCCGCCAGCAGATGTCCACATCGTCCCCTGCCACATGGAACACGGGATCGAAGCCGCCGACCTCTTCGAGCGCCTTCTTCCAAAACGCCATGTTGCAGCCGGGAAGATGCTCCGCCTCCCGATCGGTCAACAACACGGGCGCGGGGCCGCCCGGGGCGGCCATGACGGCCGCGGCAACGGGCGAATCCTCCGGCGGCAGCAGATTGGGGCCGCCCGCCCCGGCCAATTGCGGATCCGCGATCATGTCGCCGACCAACCGGTAAAGCCAATCCGGATCGGCGTAGCAATCGTCGTCCAGAAAGGCGACGATCTCCCCGCGCGCGGCCTCCACCCCCGTGTTCCGCGCGGTCGAAAGCCCCAGGTTGCGCGGATGGCGCAGATGGCGAACCCAGGGGCACAGGTTGATGATGTTCGGCGTCCGATCCGTGGAGCCGTCGTCCACCACAATCACTTCGTAAGCCGGATAGCGAAGCCGCTGGAGGGATTCGAGGCATTGGGTAAGCGTCCGCGCGCCGTTATAGGTGGCCACAACCACCGACACCATCGGATGGCGCGGAAGCGGAGGGCGAGGCGCAGCCAGAAACGCGCGCCGGGTCGCTTCCCAGGCCGGCTTGGGGCTGCGATCCTCCCGGCAAAGGCCGAACCGCCAGTCCCGCGTTTCCTTGCCGTCCTTGAACCATTCGTCGGTAAAGCGGAAGACCGTGACCCCTGCGACTCCTCGGCGACAGGCCGCTTCGATCTCCGCTTCGAGCAAGGCGGCCTGGCGCGCCTCCCCCAGGCGGAGCGAATCGAATCCAATCTCGCCGAGCAACAAGGGCCGGTTCACGGCCGCGGCGTGAAGGCGGTCCAGATAGGCGGCAAACCGCTCCGGATCATGGAGGTAAACATTGAAACAGACGAAATCCATCTCGGCCGGATGGAGATACTCGGTGGGAGGGAAGTTGCCGAAAGTGACCAGGCACTCCGGGTCGGTTTCCTTGACGATCAGAGCCAGATCGTCCAGGAACGCGGCTGTCGCGTGCGCCCCGCTCCACCGGACGACGTCGGGCGGAATCTCGTTGGCCACGCTCAAGGCGAACACCGCCGGGTGATGAGCGCAATGCTCGGCGGCCCGCCGGACCGCCGTCCGCGCCTCCCGACGGTCCCTCTCCGAATCCAGGAAGCAACGGTGCTGAGGCCAAACCGCCTCCACCAAGAGACGCAAGCCGCGGCGGGCGGCCAGGTCCAGAAACCACGTCGGCGGCGGCTGGTAAACCCGCAGCAAGTTCGCGCCCAGCTCGCGCGCCAAGATCAGATCGCAATCGGCTTTCTCGGGCTCCGGATAGGGCTCGCCGTTGGCGTTGGGGCGGAACGGGCCGTAAGCCAGGCCTTTGACGAAGAATCGCTCTTCGCCCAGCTTGAAAAACTTGCCGTCCGCGGCGACTCGTTTGGCTGAGCCCATGGGCTTTGAATTCCAAGGGAAAGGGACCGCGCCCGACTTTCCCGCGCTCGGCATCTTAGACGGGCGCTCGGCCGACTGTCATCATCGCCCTGCGGGAAGGGCGCGCTTTGGCGTCGCCTCCGCAAGCGGCAAAGGGTAGGCTGGGCGGCATGAAAAAGGCGCTGCCGCGAACGCATTCTTGCTTTGTCTGCGGAATTCACAATCCCAAAGGCCTGCGTCTTTCCTTTGAGACGGACGGCAACACGGTGACCGGCCGCTTTACCCCAGGGGAGGAACTGGTGGGCTTTCGCGGGGTCATCCACGGAGGCATCCTCATGACCGTGCTGGACGAAGTGATGGTCTGGGCGTGCGGGGTGGCGGCGAAACGTTTCGCCTTCTCGGCGGAGCTGACCGTCCGCTTCCTGAAGCCGGTGCGGCCGGGAGAAGAGCTCCTCGCGCGCGCCTGGGTCGCGGCCAACCGGCGGGGAAAGATTTTCGAAGTGGAAGGAGAGCTCCTGGACGAGACGGGCGCGCGCCGCGCCGCGGCCAAAGGCAAGTACATGCCCGTTCCGGACGACATCATGGAAGAACTGGCCGAAGACATGGTGGAGGAACGGCGGCCCTGACCGCCCCGGCGCGCCCGGGACCGCGGCCGCTCGCTTCTTTCCGGAAAAGCTGGCGGGAGATCAGTCGCTTTCCACCACCACGCCGTGGCGTTCGAGGGTGGAACCCTCCGCCTGGGCCAGGCGCGCCAGCGCGGCGTTATAATCGGTGACCGCCCGGATGTACTCGGAGCGTCGGCTGGTCAGGTCGCGCTGGAGCCGGAGCACTTCGAAGCTGGTGCTCTTGCCCTCTTCGAGCTTCTTCTTCTCGGCGTCGAGAGCGATCTGGGCGTACTCGACGGCGGCTCGGGAAGCCTCCACCTGTTCCAGGGCGCTGCGAGCCTGGGAGATCGCGTTGTCCACTTGGACCATCACCGCCTGCTCGATTTGCTTGAGCTGGAGAAGCGACTGCTGGACCTGAACCTTAGCCGCTCGGTACTGGGAACGCGCCGTCCGGTTGCCCAAGGGGTAGCGGAACACAATCCCGTACGAGTAAACCGGGCCGTCGCCGCGATCCACTCCGGAAAGAGCCCCGGAGATCTCGTTGGCCTGGCCCACCTGGCCATAGGAGCCGACGATGTCCAGCTCAGGAAAAAGCTGATTCTTCCGATATTTAAGGGTGATGTGTTGGCGCTCGAGCCGCTCTCTGGCCTGGAGCAAATCCGGCCGCATGGAGAGCGCCTTGGACCAACTGTCCTGGAGGCTGAAAGTGTGTGGCAGCGCCTTGAGAGCCTCGCTCGGGACCAACCGGACGCCTTCCATGGAAGCGAAGCGGTCGGTGATGAGGCTTTTGAGGGTGTTCTCGCGGACCTTCACGTTGTTCTGCGCCGCAATGAGAGCCGCCCGCGTGGCGGCCATCTGCGACTCCGCCTGTTTTTCGTCCAGAGGCGCCAGCGCTCCCACTTCGACCCGCTTCTTGTTGTCCCGGTACAGCTCCTCGGCCAATTCCAACGCTTTTTTCTGAACAGCCACGTTTTCCCGCGCGGCGATCAGCTCCAGGTACGCCGTCTCCACATCGGTGATGGTGTTGATCAACTGCTGCCGAAGGCTGAGCTCGGAGATTTTCAAGTCCTTGCGGGCCACCAGGATCGCGTAGCGCGGACCGTCGATCCAGAAATTCTTCAGGAGGGGCTGGGTCAAATTGATTCCCACATAAGCGTTTGCGTTGTCTCTTCGGAAAAGCCCGCTGGTGAACTCGTCGTCGCCGAAAGTGCTCCGCATCTGGTAGCTCAACCCTGTGGGCAACAGGCCGCCCAGCCCCAAGCTGATCGAACTGCTCCGGCTGTCGCTTGGCGGAATGAGGCGGTTGTACTCGTCGACGCCGCCGGGGGTGTTGCGGAAGCTCCGGGTAAGGTTGGCCGAAAAGGACGGCTCGTAAGCCCCATATGCGCCGCTCACGCTCAGGCGCGCAATCTCCGGGGCCAGCCGTTGGATGCGCACTTGCAAATTGTTCTTGAGCGCCTGTTCAATACAGCTTTCCAGGGTCACCGTCTGTTCCCCTCCCCAAACGAACAGGCAAACGGGGAGGCAAAAAGAAGCCAAGGCAACCCGTTCTATGAGCCTCAACGTTGATCTGCAATCGAACCGCTTCATAAGGCCGATAGGGTTGGGCAAAGAAAGACGCGCGTCAACATTCGCTTGGTCCGCCAAGCGTAAGTTCCCGCATTTTAGAAAAACACGGCCTTTCCCCTTTCCTCCTCGGATTTTGTTGACAGCCGCAGCGGGACCGCTAGTCTTGGTCCCGCGCAGACCCGAAAGGAACTAAACAAGGAGAGAAAGCAATGAGATTCGGCATCAACACGTTTCTGTTCGCGTCCCCGTTTACGAACGAAAGCACAAAATGGTTCAAGACCTTCAGGAAATGGGGGTTTCAAACCGTAGAGATCGCGATCGAGGATCCGGCGGACATTGACCCTCATCACGTGAAGGCGGAGTTGGACGCGGCGAAGCTGGCCTGCGGATCGATCTGCGGCTGCTTCGGCGAAGGGCGCGATCTGCGCGGCGATCCCGAGGAACAGGAAGGCTCCTTGGAGTATATGCGCCAAGTGATCGACCACATGACGGTTCTCGACTGCCCCCGGCTGATCGGCCCGGCCTA
Organism: Verrucomicrobiota bacterium; assembly: GCA_021160185.1. Lineage (GTDB taxonomy): Bacteria > Verrucomicrobiota > Verrucomicrobiia > Limisphaerales > CAZBKV01 > JAGHDA01. The sequence continues at coordinate 5,234 of JAGHDA010000376.1, read as the reverse complement.
CTCGCGCGTCGGGCGCATCGGCGGCGCCGAGCCGGCCGAGTATCGGCGGCAATGGCGCACCGTGGTTCGGAATCTCAAGAAGATCTGTAAATACGCCGAGAAACGGGGCAAGGAGATCTGCATAGAGCCGCTAAACCGGTTTGAGACCGACTTCATCAACACCTGCGAGCAAGCGCTTCAAATGATCAAGGATGTGGGAAGCCCCGCCCTCAAGATCCACCTGGACACTTTCCACATGAACATCGAGGAGAAGTTCCAGCCCAAAGCGATCCGCAAAGCGGGCAAGCTGTTGGGCCACTTCCACGCCTGCGGATGCGATCGAGGCACGCCCGGCAAAGACCATATCGACTGGGCGGGAATCGCCGCGGCCCTCAAAGCTGTCCGGTACGACGGCGATGTGGTAATCGAGTCGTTCACTCCGGACGTGAAGGTGATCGCCAAGGCGGCGGCCATCTGGCGACAAATTGAGCCCAGCGGGGAAGACATCGCGCGCAAGGGGCTGGCGTTTCTGAAGCGAACATTTAAGTAAAGGCGGCGCGCCGCCTCGCCTTCCCGCCCCCCTTCCGACTTGAAGGAAGCGGCCAAAGGAGGCGTCCAACCGGGTTGGGCCGGCGCGGTGCGGCCGAGCAAGCCGCGGGGGCGGGCCGCGCGCCGGAGGAAGAGTGAAAGAGAATCCGTTCTGATGAAAAGCATCATGAAAACCAAAAACGCCTTGTGCGCGCTCGCGTTCGCGCTTTCCCTGCCGTGGGCTCAGGGAGCCGAGCAAGGATTCCGCAGCCTGTTCAACGGCCGGGATCTGTCAGGTTGGGCCGGGAATCCGAGCCTCTGGAGCGTCCGGGACGGCGCGATCACCGGACAAACCACGGCCGACTATCCCACCCGCCAAAACACCTTCCTCGTGTGGAAGGGCGGCCGCGTGCGGGACTTCGAGTTGCGGTTCCGCTATCGCATCCTTCCGAACAACGAACGCGGTTTCGCCAACTCGGGGCTCCAATACCGAAGCTCTCTGTTGGATCGCGAGAACTGGGTCGTGGGAGGCTACCAGGCGGACTTTGAGGCGGGCGACCGCTTCTCCGGAATCCTCTACGAGGAGCGCGGCCGGGGCATTCTGGCCGACCGCGGACAGATGACCTGGATCCAGCCGGACGGGAAAATCCGCGTGGTGGGCTCGCTCGGCGCCAGCAAGGAGATCCAATCGGTGATCAAGCCGAAAGACTGGAACGACTACACGGTGATCGCTCGGGGCAATCACTTGACCCACGTCATCAATAGTCGGGTGACCGTGGACGTGGTGGACGATCAAGCAAACAAAGCCTCGAAATCGGGCATCCTGGCCTTCCAGCTCCACGCCGGACCGCCGATGACGGTGCAAATCAAGGACGTGCGGCTCCGCGAGTTGAGCAAAACGCGGAAAGTGGTTTTCATTGCCGGACATGGGAGCCACAGCCGCGGCGCTCATGAACACTGGGCGGGGCTTCTTCTCCTGAAAAAGTGCCTTGCCAACGTGCCTGATCTGGAGATCAGCCTTCACTACCTTTGGCCCAAAGACCCCTCCGTACTCCAGGACGCGGACGCGATCGTGATCTACGCCGACGGCGGGGCGGGACATCCGGCGCTCCAGGGCGATCACTTGAAGCAACTGGCCGCGGCAATCGCCCGTGGAGCGGGTTTTGGTTGCATCCACTACGCAGTGGAAGTTCCCAAAAACCATGGAGGCAACGAGTTCCTGGACTGGCTGGGGGGATATTTCGAAACTTACTGGTCGGTCAACCCCTTTTGGGAAGCTCAGTTCAAGAGCTTCCCGAATCATCCGGTCGCCCGGGGTCTTAAGCCGTTCAAGATCCTCGACGAATGGTACTACCACATGCGCTTCCAACCCGGCATGAAGGGCGTGACGCCGATCCTCTCGGCGCTTCCCCCGCCGTCCACGCTTAAGCGCCGGGACGGCCCCCACGAGAACAATCCCTACGTGCGCAAGGAGGTTCTCGAGCAAAAGAAGCCTCAACACGTAATGTGGGTGTACGAACGGCCGGACGGAGGCCGCGGCTTCGGTTTCACCGGGGGCCACTCCCACAAAAATTGGGCCGAAGACAACTTCCGCAAAGCCGTCCTCAACGCCATTCTCTGGATCGCCCACATGGACGTGCCTCCGAACGGGGTGGCGTCCAAAGTGACGGAGAAAGACATCGAAGAAACCCTCAACGCGCCGATTCCGAAACGCTGAGTCAATCAGACGAGGACCGGCCAGAGCTCCCTCGATGCCCTTGCCCGAAAAGGGCGTCGAGGGAGCAGACCTGTCGGAATGCGTTTACCCCGGCATTGCGCTCAAGCAGCTCTTGAAAAACGCCGTTCCGCTCCTGACCCGCCCCGGAGCCACGACAAAAAGGAGCGCGGCCGTCCCGGCCGCGGCCGGTCGTGGGCGGGACGGCCGCAACCCCTTGCTTGCGCCTTGCCGTTTCGCCGACGCCGGAGGAAAGGTCCGCCTCGTCGCATCAGCATCTACCCCATGAGTCGCAGCCGTCGGCGTAAGGAACGGAAGCCGAACTTCCCCTTCTTCCACTCCATTCAGAGGGGCGGAGGGCTTGAGATGAAGGAGCGAGCGGCTTCACAAAATGAGAAATGAGACTTGATCTCCATCCCGGCCCTTCGCTATGGTAATCGGGCTAGGTTTACAGGCTTATGGCAGACAAAGCGAACAAATATCCGGAAAACGTTCCCGGCAAGTACTATGTCGACAATCAATGCATCGATTGCGACCTTTGTCGGGAAACAGCGCCGAACAACTTCAAACGCAACGAGGAAGGCGGCTACTCCTACGTCTACAAACAGCCCGAGAACGAGGAGGAAGAGCAACAGTGCCAGGAGGCCAAGGAAGGCTGCCCCGTCGAAGCGATCGGCGACGACGGCGATCAATAGCATCGCTCGTTTAAGAAAAGCTCACGGCCGCTGCAGGGTCTCCCTCTGCGGCGGTCTTTTCCGGTTTTCCCCCGGACCGCCGAAAGGCCGATTGCAAGGGGAGGCGGCCCGGCGGGGTTGTTTGGCGGCAGCAAAGGAGGGACAATGAAGCGCCGTGAAGATTGACCCTCGATTCACGAAGGCTTCCGGACCGGAGGTTTACACTGGGAACGAGCTGCTGGTTAAAGGCTGTCTCGAGGTCGAAGGGGGCGTTCATCTCTGGACCGGATATCCTGGGTCGCCGGTGTCAGGTTTTTTTGACACTGCGCACGCCCTGGGCGAGCTGCTCCAAAGCCGGGGCATCCGCGCAGCCATGGCTAACAACGAAGCCCTGGCCGCGGCCATGGTCAACGGCAGCCAGATGGCCCCTCTCCGAGCCATCAGCGTCCAAAAAAGCGTCGGCCTCCATGTGGCGGCGGACGCGCTGGCCTTGGGCAATCTGGTGGGAGCCCATCCTGAAGGAGGGGCCCTCATTGTGTTGGGAGACGATCCTTGGAGCGAATCGACCCAGGTTCCCGCCGATTCGCGCTTCATCGCCAAGCACCTGCTGATGCCGGTGATGGAGCCCAGCGACATGCAAGAGCTGAAGGACTGGGTAGACCTGGGCTTCAAGCTCTCCCGCGAAGCGGAAATCTACATCGGCTATCTTGTCTCCACCAATCAAGCGGACGGCGGCGGAACCGTCTCCACACGTTCCAATCATTACCCCGAAATCAACATCAACCGCCCCTTCGAGCTGGACACTGCGGCGATCGATCTGGACCGGAACGTCCTTCTCCCCCCGCGCACATGGTGGAAGGAAGAGACAATCCACCTTCGTTACGCGCGGCTATGGAAAGCGGCGCGGGAGCGGGGCGCGCAGCGGATCGAACGGCCCCAATCGCCCCCGCCGGCGCCGATCGGCTTTGTCACTTCCGGGGCGGCCTACTGCTACCTCCGGCACGCCCTCGCCTTGATGGGCTTGGACGGCGTTTTCCCCATCCTCAAGCTGGGGATCACCTATCCGGTGGATCCTGACCTGACGATCGAGTTTGCCCGAGGACTCGATCATTTGGTCGTGGTGGAGGAACGGCGCCCGTTCCTGGAAGAACAAATCGCCCATATCCTGCGGCGAGAGCTTCAAAAAGCTCCCCGCAACCCGGCGGCGGCCGTCCGCCTTTGGGGCAAGCAATTCCCGGAAAACCTGCCGGGAATCCCCGCCGTGCGCGGCCTGAATCCCAGCCTGATCGCCGAACGCCTCGGGGGGCTGTTCCTAAAGTGGCCTGTCGTCAGCGACCGGCTCGCCAGCCGGCAAAAACGGCGGATTGAAGGGGAGCTGGAAATCCTGCGCGAGGTGGAAAGCCTGGACCTCCGGCTGCCCGCGCGCACGCCGACCTTCTGTCCCGGCTGCCCGCACCGGGACAGCGCGAGCGTGCTGATGGAAATCAAGCGCAAGTTCCGCGACCCCGCATACATGCGTCGCGCACACAAAAGCGGACCTGTGGACCTGGTTTTCCACGGGGACACCGGCTGCTACACGATGCTCATGTTCGAGCCGACCAAGGACCTCATGCACAACTACAGCGGCATGGGCTTGGGCGGGGGCACTGGCGCGGGCATCGACCCGTTTATCCGAAACAAGCAGGTCGTCTTCATGGGGGACTCCACGTTCTTCCACAGCGGGATGGCCGCCATTTCCAACTCACTCAAGAACGGCCAAGACATCACCTACATCATCCTCGACAACAAGACCACGGCGATGACCGGGCACCAGACCACGCCCGGCCAGCCCGAAGGCGCCTTGGGCGAGCCAACCTTCGCCCAGCGCATCGACGCCATCGTCAGCGGCTTGACCGACAAGTTGCGCACCGGCGCCGTCGTCGCCCGCATCAACCCCGCCGACGCAGACAATTACCGGCGGCTGCTGGAAAAAACGATTCTTGAAGATGGGGTCAAGATCGTCATCGCCGACAAGGAATGCGGCATTACCTACCACCGGCGACGCCTGCGGCAAGAACAGCAAATCCGCGCTGAAAAGGGGTTTCTGCCCGAAGAGCGGCACATCAACATCGATCCCGAAGTCTGCGAATATTGCCTGGAATGCACCAAGGCCACCGGCTGCCCCGGGCTGACCGTGGCGGACACGCCTTATGGGCGAAAAATCCAGATCGATCGAACCTGGTGCGTGGCCGACGGGGCGTGCGTCCGATTCCGCGTCCCGATCCAGGCGGACAAGCCGGCGGTCAAAGCTTGTCCTTCCTTTGAAGAGGTTCGCATTCGCCGCTCCAAGGCCCCGCCTT
>JAGHDA010000228.1 GCA_021160185.1 Verrucomicrobiota bacterium | reverse complement strand
TTTCCTCCACCATCAGGTCCGGGAAGTAGCGGCCCGGATAGTAGACCTCCTTGCCGTTTCGGAAGAGGTCATGGCGGTTCGGTCCGGACCAGTAGAAGAAGTGGGAATAGTTGTCGATGCAGCCGCCCATGTGGCCGAAGGATTCCTCGAACCCCTGGCCGTTGGGCATCGTCTCGGGCGTGAACCCCAGGTGCCACTTGCCGACATGCGCGGTGAGGTAGCCTGCCTCCCGAAACGCCTCCGCCAAAGTCCGCTGCGCGCTCGGCATGCCCGGCCGGCCTTTCATGGAAGAGACGTTGCCCGGCACGCCGGCGCGCTGGGGATAGCGGCCGGTAAGCAACGCGGCCCGCGATGGCGAGCAGACCGGCGCGGCCGAGTAGAATTGAGTAAATCGCACCCCGCGCTTCGCCAACGCGTCTAGGTTCGGCGTCATCAGGTCTTTGGACCCGTAGCAGTTCAGATCCGCCGACCCGAGATCGTCGGCATAGATCAAGAGAACGTTCGGACGGGAAGCCGCGCGCGCGACGGCGAGAGCCAACGCAGCCGCTCCCGCCGCGGCGATCGCAAGCGACCGGGCCCGGATTCGAAGGCGCAGTGTGCTCATCACGCAGCGCATCCTTGCCCCAACCCTGCCGCGCCGCAAGCGGAATGCGCCGGGGCTTCAGGAGTGGACGGCGCTGCTAAAGGCGCGGAAACGGGCTTCTGTGATGGGATGACGGGGGCCCAGCAGCTGGAAAATCGCTCGGCAAGCCTCCTTGGCCTTCCCCTCGCTCCAGTCCTTGTCACGCTCAATCACGGCGATCCACGCGTCCAACGCGGCGGCGAAATCGCCTCGGCGCAGGGCCAACGCGCCCTCCCGGAACTTCGCTGCGAAGGGATCGCCGCCCGCTTCCTCGGACGAGGCTTCCTGGAGCGCCTGGGCCAGGACGCGGAGCGCCTCCGCCCGATCCGCGTAATCCGAGTCCGCGCCCAGGCCGCTCAGCGCCTCCTGAACCTGCTCGGGGCGGGTGAAAAGGAGACATTGCGCCAGAAGAAAGCGGGCCTTCTCGTTGTCCGGCTCCGCTTCCAGAACCGCCTCCAGCTCTTGCGCCGCGCGTTCCCACACGCCTTGGTTCATCAGGGCCTCCGCTCGGGCCAACTGTTCCCCGCGGGGGGAAGGAAGCGCCTTGCGCAGCCAACGCCGGACCTCCGGCTCCGGGAGCGCCCCTACAAACTCGTCAACCACTTCGCCCCGATGAAAGAGCTTCACCGCCGGGATCCCGCTGATCTGATACCTCATCGCGATCTCCGGCTGTTCCTCGGTGTTTACCTTGGCTAGGATCCACCGACCGGCGGCTTCCTGGGCGAGCTTTTCGAGGGTCGGCCCCAACATCCGGCAGGGAGCGCACCATGGAGCCCAGAAATCCACTACGACCGGCCTGTCCTGGCTTTGCCGAATAACTTGATTTTCAAAATCGCTTACTTCAATCACCATAACTTCCACACTATATCCGCGCGCCCCGACAAAGCCAACGCAGCGCCGGCCGCTTCCGAGGGAAAACCGGCGCGGGCGCAGGACGGCTTCGGCCTCGGTCGGCGGCAAGGGCGTTGCGCGATTGACGGACGGGCCGCTCTCTTCCAGCCTTCAAGGCATGTCGAGTTTCTTGGGAACGCTGTTTCGAGTCGCCACGTGGGGCGAATCCCACGGCCCCGGCGTGGGCGCGGTAGTGGACGGCTGCCCGCCTGGGTTGGAGCTGGACGCCTCCGAAATTCAACGGGAGCTTGACCGCCGGCGGCCGGGGCAGTCGGCCCTGGTTTCGCCCCGGCGCGAGGCGGATCGAGTGGAGATCCTTTCCGGCGTGTTCGAAGGGCGGACCACCGGCGCGCCTATCGCCTTGTGGACGCGCAACGCCGACGCCCGGCCCGAGGCCTATGCGGAGATGGCCGACAAGTTCCGGCCCTCCCACGCGGATTACACCTACTACGCCAAATACGGCATTCGAGATTGGCGGGGCGGGGGCCGGAGCAGCGCCCGGGAAACGATCGGCCGGGTCGCCGCCGGCGCGGTGGCCAAGAAGCTTCTCCGCGCGCGATGGGGCGTGGAGATCCTCGCCTACGTGCTCCGAGTCAAGGAGGTCGAGGCGCGGGTGGATCCGGAAGCCGTTTCCCTGAGCCAGGTCGAGTCGAACCCGGTCCGCTGTCCCGACGCGGAGGCGGCTGAGGCCATGCGGCGGACGATCGAGGAGGCGCGGAAGGCGGGCGACACAGTGGGCGGAGCGATCGAGTGCGCGGCCCGCGGCGCGCCTCCGGGCTGGGGCGAGCCCGCCTTTGACCGGCTCGAGGCGGACCTGGCCAAGGCGACGCTCAGCATTCCTGCTTCGAAGGGGTTCGAGATCGGCTCCGGCTTTGCGGGGACCCGGATGAGCGGCTCCGAACACAACGACCTTTTTTACGCGGAGAAAGGGCGCGTGCGGACGCGGACCAACCGCTCCGGCGGCGTCCAGGGCGGCGTCTCGAACGGCGAACTCATCCTCTTCCGCGTGGCCTTCAAGCCGGTGGCCACGATCATGCGCCCCCAAGAAACGGTGGATATTCACCTGCAGCCGGCCGTGCTTCAGGGCCGAGGGCGACACGATCCGTGCGTCCTGCCGCGGGCTGTTCCAATCGTTGAGGCAATGGCCGCTCTGACCCTGGCCGATCACGCCCTCCGGCAGGAGGCGTTGCGTGCCGGAGCGTTTCCCGATCGCGCGGGCGGCGTTTGACGTCGCCGGAGAGCTTTGATTTGCTGAGAGAGTTGCGATGCACAAGTTTCGTTACGTCCGAGGGGGCCTTCATTGCGAGGGCGTAAGCGTCCGATCGATCGCGCGCCGCTACGGCACGCCGGTGTACATCTATTCGGCCGGGACGATGGTCGAGAACTACCGGCGCTTCGCGAAGGCGTTCGAGCCGCTGAACATCGGCGTCTGCTACGCGGTCAAGGCCAACTCGAACCTGGGTGTCCTGGCCGAGCTGGGCCGAGCGGGCGCGGGCTTCGACGTGGTCAGCGGCGGCGAACTGCGGCGCGTAGCGGCGGCGGGCGGCAACGTACAGCGGTGCGTCTTCGCCGGCGTCGGCAAGGCCGAATGGGAAATCGAGGAAGCCTTGCGCCGGGGCATCTTTTCCTTCCATGTGGAGAGCGAGCCGGAGCTGGAGCGGATCGCGCGCTTAGCTCGGCGGCTCAAGATCGCCGCCTCGGTGGCGCTGCGCGTGAACCCGGACGTGGCGGCCGGCGGCCACGAGAAGATCACTACAGGCGCTTCCTACAATAAGTTCGGCATTCCTTTTGAGAAGATCGAACCGCTCTACGAGGCCTGGTCAAAGAACAAGTGGATTCGGCTGCGCGGCATCCAGATGCACATCGGCTCGCAGATCGCGCGCGTCGAGCCTTTTCTTGAGGCGATCCGGAAAATCGCCCCCTTGGCGGGTCGGCTTAGGGAGCGGTTTCACATTGAGTATTTTTCGGTCGGCGGCGGCTTGGGCATTCCTTACGAGGACGCCTTGGCAAGCGGCGAGCCCGAGTGGTGGAAGAAGAAGCCTGGGAGGGACTGGATCACGCCGGAGAAGTACGCCGCTGCGGTCAAGCCGTTGCTCGAGCCGTTGGGCCTTCGCATTTTCTTTGAGCCGGGACGCTGGCTCGTCGGCCCGGCGGGCGTCTTGGTGACGAAGGTCGAGTATGTGAAAGAGACCCCGGCCAAGCGGTTTGTCATCGTGGACGCGGGGATGACCGATCTGCTCCGCCCGGCGCTGTACGACGCC
>JAGHDA010000244.1 GCA_021160185.1 Verrucomicrobiota bacterium | reverse complement strand
TGTGGTGGGGGGGGGGCTGGTGGAGGGGCGGGGGCTGGGCGGGGCGTGGGGGGCCACGCGCATGGCGGCTCTCTTTCTCGGCGACGGCACATTGGTGTGCGCGGCCGAAACGCGCTCCGCAGGCCGGCGCGTTCGGGTGGAATGGGCGGACAAGTCGCTCAAGTTCTGGGAACGGACCGGTCCGCTCAACCGCGCCTTTGTCATGCCGTGTCTTTCCCCGGTTGTGCTCCAGCCTGCGATCGACGCCTTTGCGATGCTGGCGGTCGCCCCCGAGCCGTACAACCGGCTCGTCCTTATCCGGGCCAAAAAGGGATTCCGGAAATGGGATCGGCCGCGGCGGCTGGCGCTGGCGGTGGAGGGAACGCCCATTGCCGCTGTGAGGCTTCGAGACCGGCGGTTCCTGCTCGCCTACAATCCCGAGGGGAAACGGAACGTGATCCGCCTGGCGGTGTCCGAGGATCTGGAGCATTGGACTCCGGCGGGCGAGGCCGCTTCCGCGCCTCAAGGCGAACTTCTCGAGCCCGCCCTTGCGCAGGACTCCGATGAGAAAGTCCACCTGCTTTTCAACTGGAACGGCAAGAAGATCCGCCATGTGGTTCTGGATCCGGAAAAGATTCAACCTGCGGCTTCGCGGGGCCGCGGCAACGCCTCGGCGCGAAGATGAATCCGCGTTCGCTTCCGAGGGGAGGCGGCGCTGGCGGATTGGGGCTGCGCGCTGAAGACACTCCGCGGCGCTTGCGCGCCGGCAGGCAAATCGGAGGCTGTTTGTCATGATGAATGCGCGGCGTTTGGAATCTGTAGTTGGGCTGCTTTGCGCGCTTGCGCCCTGGGCTCAGGCGACCGGCGCGAGTCTTCCGGCAGCTTGGCAATTAGGCGCGCCCATTGTCACCTACTGGGCGGGGCCGCCCATGACGGACGCCGCAGCGCGGCAGATGGCGGAAGGCGGCTGGAACCTCGTGTGGTGCCGCGAATCGGAGCTCGACGTCGCGCGTCGCCACGGCCTGCGGGCTCAACTTTACGATCCTCTGTTGCGCCCCCGAACGCTTGACGACCCGGCGCGACGGGCCGACCTCGACGCGTTGATCGAGCGTGTCAAAAAACACCCCGCCCTCTATGCCTACTTTCTCCGAGACGAGCCGAACGCGGCGGATTTTCCAGCTCTGGGGCGGATGGTCGCGTATCTGAGAGAACGCGATCCGGCGCGTCTGGCCTATATCAACTTGTTCCCCACCTACGCGAACAACCGGCAGCTTGGGACGCAAGGCGAGACGGTCGCCGCCTACAAGGCCTACTTACGCCGATACCTGACTGTCGTGAAGCCGGCCTTGCTTAGCTACGACCATTACCAATTCGCAACACGGGGGGACACGCCGCAATACTTTCTCAACCTCGCCTTGATCCGGCAGGCGGCCCTGAAGGCGGGAATTCCCTTTCTCAATATCGTCCAAGCGTGTAGTTGGACTCCTTCCATGCGGGTTCCCCAGCCCGACGAGATGCGCTATCTAGTCTACACCACCCTGGCCTACGGCGCTCAGGGGATCTCTTACTACGTCTACTCTCACCGCGGCCATACCGGCGGGATAGCGCGGGCGGACGGCTCCCCGACGCCTCTTTATCACGTTCTGAAAACGCTGAATCGTGAATTCGCGGCTATTGCCTCCCAGCTCCAGCCGCTGCGGTCGCTCGGCGTCTACCATGCCGGCATGCTGCCGCCCGGAACTGAGCCGCCGCCTGAGAGCCTTCCGTTCCGCCCCGATCCTGCTCCAAAGCAGATGGAATACAAACCGCCGCGGCCAGTCCGGGGCGTCCTGATCGGCTGCTTCGGACCGCTTCACGGAAGCCGCCCCACGCATGCGCTGGTGGTGAACCTCGACTACCGTCGGCCGATCGTCCAAGGCCTTCGCGGACCAGGTCCATGGGAGATTTTCGACGCAGCCTCGGGCCGGTGGAAACGCGCAAGCGCGGATCGAGTCGAACTTTGTCTCCCGCCGGGCGGCGGTCGATTGGCGCGAACAGCCCGTTGACTTCATTCGCGATTCGCCGGCCCTTCGTCAGCGCGGAGGCAATCGAAGCAAAACGCCTGGAAAACGCGCCGGAAATGCCCACAGGCCCCGCGGCGTTTCCGTCGCTCAAGGGCTTTTTGATTGACGTTCGGTCTGGCCCGGGATTTGCTTATCCCTCGCTTCTAAGCTGGGTAAGAAGAAACGATGCGCGGACCGAGAGGCCAACAGACACAGTCCGAGTCGCTGCGGCTTCGCGCGGGGAATTCAAAGAATCAACTCGTCATGACATTCGTCCCTTTCCAACTGCCTTTCCGAGGAACGCTTGCGGCCCTCGGGCTCGCGTGCGCGCTGGGATGCCTCCAAGCCGCCGCGCAGACGCAGTTCGTGATCGAAGCTGAGGACTTCGACTACAACAAGGGCCAGACCAAGCCCGAGGCCAGCGTGATGCCCTATCTGGGCGGCGCTTACAACGGCCTCTCCGCCGTTCACAACGTCGACTACCATCGGAACGACAACCAAACCACCTCCAATCTCTATCGCCAAGGCGAGTCTCCCAACGTGCCGATGATCGACAATCCCGATCTGGACCGGGGAGCCTGGAAAGTGACGGTGAATTACCGGTTGGGATGGATTAACGGCGGCGAATGGTTCAACTACACGCGCGACTTTCCCCCTGGCCACTACCGCGTTCTGGCCGCTCTCTCCCACAGCGGAACGGACGACCACTTGCTCCGCGGAGCCATGGAGCGAGTGATTTCCGGCGCGGGCACGCAAAACCAGCAGATTCAGGAACTGGGAACCTTCGACGCCCCCGGCAGCGGTCAATGGGGCTTGAACAATCTGGTGCCTTTGAAGACCCCCGACGGCGAAGATGCCGTGATAGAATTAAGAGGCAAAACCACCATTCGTTTCACGGCCGGAAGCGGCGACATTGATTACTATAAGTTCATAGCCGTGCTGCCGCCTCAGATCACCGCTCAACCTCAGGACCTCACGGTGGAGGAAAATGAGCCGGCCGTGTTCACGGTTGAAGCGGCCAACACCGATCCAGTCCATTTCCAGTGGCAGAGCAATCGGGTAGACTTGGCTGGGGCAAACGCGGCCGTGTATCGCATCGAGGCCACGCCGCTCTCGGCCGACGGCGCGCGCTACCGATGCGTCCTGACCAATGCCACGGGCCAAGCGATCACCCGCGAGGCGCTGCTGCATGTGACGCCGGATCACAAGCCGCCCCGGATCGACCATGTGCAAAACATCGGCGACAGCCTTCTCCAGGTAGTCTTCACCGAACGCGTTCGCGCGCCGGGAGCGACGGAGGCGGCCAACTACCGAGTGACGCCGGGCGACACCGTGATGAGCGCGCGTTTCGGCGCAGACAGCCGCACAGTGATCCTGACGCTCACGCCTCTGACCTTCGGCAAGCAATACACCCTCACGGTCAACAACATCCAGGACATGGCGGTAGAGCCCAACACGATCGCGCCGGACACCCAAGCTGTCTTCACCGCTGTCGAGTACGCGCCGCGGGACATCGGCGGCCCCGCCGTGGCCGGCGGTTCGGAAGCGGCGGAGGGCGGCTACAACGTCTCCGGATCGGGAGAAGACATCGGAGGCGTCTCAGACCAGTTCCACTTCGAGTACCGGAGCCTGTCCGGCAACTTCGACCTTCGTGTGAGGCTTGCGGGCTTCACCCCCGCCAATCCCTTCGCCAAGGCGGGGTTGATGGCCCGGAACACACTGACTGCGAACAGCGCCTTCGCCGCGGTTTTCGCCGCGCCCGGCTCGGCGGGATGCTTCTTCATGCGCCGGTCGAAAGCGGGACAGGAAGCGTCCTCTACAGGCCGCTTTCCGGTCAACTATCCTTCCCTCTGGCTGCGGCTGAAGCGCGAGGGCGATCGCTTCCGAGGCTACGGCAGTTGGGACGGGACGGAGTGGGTCCTTTTGGGCGAGGCCACGGTGGCCATGGACGATCCGATTTACGTGGGCCAGGCCGTGACAAGCCGCAACCCGCAGGAGCTTGCCACAGCCGAGTTCCGGGACATCGGCCCGGTTGCCGAAGCCGAGGAAGCGGCCTACTTCAACCCCCCGCGCGAGCCGTTGGCGCCTTCCTCCCGGCTGACGCGCGTGGTGATCTCGGAAATCATGTACCACCCCCGCGCGCGCGACGACGGCCGGGATCTGGAGTTCATCGAACTGGCCAATCCGGATCCCATCCCGGAAGACCTGAGCGGCTGGCGGCTCACCGGCGACATCAGTTTTACCTTCCCCCAAGGAACCATTCTTCAGCCGGACGCCTTTCTGGTTGTGGCTCGCACGCCCAAGGATGTGCAAGCCGTTTACGGCATTGACAACGTGTTGGGGCCCTATGAGGGCTCGTTGAGCAACAACGGGGGCGCGGTGCGCCTGCGCAACCGCCAAGGGGCGATTCTTCTGGAAGTCCCCTTCTCAGACCGGCCGCCCTGGCCGGCAGCGGCCGACGGCGCGGGCCATTCGCTGGTTCTCGCTCGGCCTTCCTACGGCGAAGGCTTCGCCCAAGCCTGGGCGCCGAGCGGTCGGATCGGCGGATCTCCCGGCCGCCCCGACGGCGTCCTATCCAGTCCGTGGGATGGCGCGATGATCAACGAATTCCTCGCACACACCGACGAGCCCCAGCTTGACTTCATCGAGGTGTACAATAGCTCAAGCCGGGAAATCGACCTTTCGGGGTGTTTCCTGACCGACGATCCCTCGACCAATCGTTTCCGCATTCCCGACGGAACGCGCCTCCCGGCTGGAGGGTTCGTTTCGTTCGATCAGAACGAGCTGGGCTTCGCCCTCAATGCGGGAGGCGAGTCGATCTTCCTGATCGCGGCCGACGGCGAAAAGGTCCTGGACGCCGTGCGGTTCGAGGGGCAGGCCAACGGCCGATCCAGCGGCCGCGTTCCCGACGGCGCGCCGGGCATTCAGCCGCTGGCCGAACCCACGCCGGGGGAGGCGAACGCCGAGGCGTGGACCTCGCCGGTGGTCATCAACGAGATCATGTACAACCCGATCAGCGCGGATGACAACGAGGAGTATGTGGAGCTTTACAACCGCGGCGAGGAGCCCGTGGACCTGAGCGGCTGGCGGTTCACAGACGGGATCAGCTTTACTTTCCCCGAAGGCGTCGAGTTGGCGCCCGACAGCTACTTGGTCGTCGCCAAAAACGCCGCCCGGCTGCGGGAGAATCACCCCCAGCTTAACGAGGAAAACACGCTGGGAGACTACCAAGGCCGACTCGCCGACGACGGCGAACGAATCGCCTTGGCTCAGCCCGACCTGGTGGTTTCGACCAACGCGGCCGGCGTAGCAACCACCAACACCATCTACATCATAGTGAATGAAGTGACCTATCGGACCGGCGGCCGATGGGGCAAATGGTCCGACGGAGGCGGCAGCAGCCTGGAGCTGATCGATCCGCGGGCGGACAACCGCCTCGCCTCCAACTGGGCCGACAGCGACGAGACCCAAAAGGCGCCGTGGACCACCGTGGAGGTCACGGGGCGATTGGACAACGGCAACAGCAAATACAGCGCAAACCGGCTCTACATCCTGCTGCTGGGCGCGGGCGAATGCCTGGTGGACGACGTCTCCATCGCCCGAACGGGCGGCTCGAACCTGATCAACAACGGCGGCTTTGAAAGCGGCGGCAGCGGCTGGAGCCTCTTCGGCCGCTACAGCCGCTCCTTCATCCAGGTCGACGGCGCGGCCTCCGGCAACCGTTGCCTCCATATCCTCTCCGACGGCGACGGGGACACCGGCCCCAATTCGATTCGCGCTTCCATGACCAGTTCGCTCAGGTCGGGGAACACGGCCACTATCCGGGCCAAGGTGCGTTGGTTGGCCGGCTGGCCGCAGATCCTCTTCCGGATCCGTGGCAACTGGCTCGAATTGCCGGGCCAGATGGAAGTCCCGAAAAACCTCGGCACCCCAGGTCTGCCGAACAGCCGGCGCGCGGCCAACGCAGGGCCGGCCATTTGGGACGCAACCCACACCCCAGCCCTGCCGCGGGCGAACCAGCACGTTTACGTGACCGCTCGAGCAAGCGATCCCGACGGCGTGGGCGCGGTGCGGCTTGTTTATCGCGTCGACCCTTCCTCCACATTCACCCAGGTGTGGATGAACGACACAGGAACCGCCGGCGACGCCAAAGCAGGCGATGGGATTTACACTGCTCGCATCCCCGGCAAAACCGCCGGGACGTTGGTCGCCTTCCGCATTGAAGCGTTCGACCGAGCCTCCCCCGGAGCGCGAACCGTCTTTCCGGCCGGCTACCCGGACCAGGAATGCCTGATCCGATGGGGCGATCCAACCCCCACGGGCAATTTCACCCACTACCATCTCTGGAGCACGAAAGCGACCAGGGACGCGCTTAATAGCGCCAACGGCCTGGACAACACATGGCGCGACGCGACGCTGGTCTATCGCGATTGCCGCGTGATTTACAACGTCGGCTACCGCCACAAGGGAAGCCCTTACCACGGCGGCAGAGGCGACTACGCGGTGACCGCGCCCAAGGATGACTTGCTGTTGGGAACAACCGATCGGGTCTTCGGCTCGACCGGCAACGGCGGAAGCGAGGCCACAGCCATGCGCGGGCAGTTGGCCAACTGGTTCGCCGAGCAATTGGACATTCCGTTTTTGCCGATTAAATACATGCAGCTTTTCCTCAACGGCAGCCAGTTCCGCAACGTGACCGAGGATCTGGTCCAACCCAACCGCTACTATGCTCGCCGATGGTTCCCCCAGGGAACGCCCGGCGATCTCTACAAGGTGGCCGTCTGGTTCGAATTCGCCGACAACAACAGCAGCTTCGCCGCCACCGGGGCCACATTGCAGGAATTCAAGACTACAGGCGGCCAATACAAGCCGGCGCGCTACCGGTGGAACTGGCAGATCCGGCCCGACGACCGGGATGCCAACGATTTCGAGAAGATTTTCGATCTGGCTCACGCCGCCAATGTGAGTACGGGTTATGTGGAAGGGTTGTTCGACCTGGCCGAGATGGAAGAATGGATGCGGATTTTCGCCTGGAACCGGGTGACAGGCAACTGGGACTCGTGGGCATTCAGGGTGGGCCAAAACATGTTCCTCTACAAACGGCCCCAATACCGCTGGGTGATGATTCCCTGGGACATCGACTTTGTGCTTGGGATTGGCAACGGCCCCAGCGACGGCCTCTGGGGCGGCCAGGACCCGGTTGTCAACCGGATGTTCAACACCCCCGCCTTCCAACGGGCTATGTGGCGGGCCTACCAGGACGCGGTTAACGGCCCCATGCAGCCCGAACGCTACGAGCCGCAAATCCAGGCCCGGCGGGACGCCCTCCTGGCCAACGGCGTCAGCGGCTTGAGCGACCCCCAATCCATCCGCTCTTACATCGAACAACGCCGCAACTACATCCAATCCCAAATCGAAGCCAACGACGTTTCGGAACTCGCCATCACCACCGCCCAAGGGAAAGACTTCAGCGTCACTACGCCCGCGGCGCTCCTCACCGGCCGAGCCCCCTTCGCTGCGGCTTCATTGGCAGTGAACGGCAAACGCTATCCCGTCCAGTGGAGCGGGCGGGTGAATTGGCGCGTCCAAGTGCCTCTTTGGGACGCCACCAATCATATCACCATCACAGGGCTGGACCGCTTTGGCAACCCGATCCCCGGCATGAGCGATTCGATCACCGTCTTCTATCAGGGCGAGCTGGACCGGCCGGAAGACTTCCTGGTCATTAACGAAATTCACTATCACCCCGCCCAGCCGGGTGAAGGGTTCGTTGAGCTGTTCAATCGCTCCCAGAACACAACTTTCGACCTTTCCCGCTGGCGGCTGAACGGAACGGGATTCGTGTTCCCTGACGGCGCGATGATCGGCCCTCAAAGCTACCTTCTTGTGGCGGCCGATCGGGCCGCCTTCGAGGCGGCCTACGGCGCAGGCCTGCCGATCGCCGGCGAATTCCCGGGCGCGCTGGACAACGGCGGGGAAACCCTCAGCCTGGTCCGTCCTGATCCCCAAACGGGCGAAGAGCTTGTAGTAGATACCGTCCGATACGATGACGATCCGCCCTGGCCGCCGGAGGCCGACGGGTTGGGATCCTCGCTTCAGCTCATCGATCCCGCCGAAGACAATTGGCGCGCAGGCAACTGGGCGGCCGCCTCGCCCGATTCTCCTGACCGCGTCACCCCGGGCGCGCCCAACAGCGTGAGCGCGGATCTGCCTCCCTTCCCGCCGCTCTGGATCAATGAAGTCCTCGCAAGCAACGCCCACGGCCTTACGGACGGGGCAGGCGAACACGAGCCGTGGATCGAAATCTACAACGCCGGCGACGAAGAGCTTGACCTGGGCGGACTTTATCTGAGCCACGCCTACACCAACCTCACGGAATGGGCCTTCCCGACCGGGACGCTTCTCCCGGCCAAGCGATTCCTGGTCGTCTGGGCCGACGGTGAAACGAACGAAACCGCCGGAGGCGAAATCCATGCCGGTTTCCGACTCCCTCAGGAAGACGGTTCAGTGGCCCTGACGCGCGAGCAACCCGGCGGTCTCGGCGTTATCGACTGCCTCGATTATCGCTTGCTCGGCGTGGATCGTTCCTACGGCTCTTACCCCGACGGCCAGTCCAAACAACGTCGAGTCTTCGATTATCCCACGCCGGGAGCGACCAACAACCCGGCTTCCAAGCCGGTCCAGGTGTTCATCAATGAGTGGATGGCCGTCAACACGACCGCTGTGGCGGACCCAGCGGACGGAGACTTCGACGATTGGTTCGAACTCTACAACGCGGGCCCCGAGCCGGTGGATCTGACCGATTTCACTCTCACCGATGATCCCGCCGACCCGACGCTTTTCCGCATCCCGCCCGGATTCATCATCCCGCCGGGAGAATTCCTGATAGTGTGGGCCGACGGGGAGCCGGGCCAGTCCAAGCCGGGCGAGGCCCTGCATGCGAACTTCCGACTCAACGCCGACGGGGAGCAGATCGCCCTCTACGCCCCGGACGGCTCCTTGGTGGACGGGGTGGAATTCGGGCCGCAAACCGCTGACCTTAGCGAGGGAAGGCTGCCGGACGGCGCGCCCCCGCCTTTTGCCGCGCTGGAAACGCCTACACCCGGAGCGCCTAACGGCGGCGTCGGCGGCAATCGTCCTCCCTCCATCAAGCCCATCCCCGACCAGGCGATCGCCGAAGGTCAAACCCTCGCCTTCGACGTGGCCGCTGAGGATCCGGATCCGGATCAGACACTGAGCTTCTCGATGGTGAACGCCCCCGTGGGCGCGCAAATCGACGAATCCACAGGACGCTTCGAATGGACGCCCGCCGAAGACCAGGGCCCCGGAGTCTATACCTTCTCCATCTGGGTTACGGACGACGGCGCGCCTCGACGAAGCGCAACCGCCGCGGTCGCCGTTACGGTCGTCGAGGTCAATCGCCCGCCTCAATTGGATCCGCTGCCCGATCTTGAAGTCCCTGAAGGCCAACCCCTCGCTGTCACAAACCGGGCTGTGGATCTGGACATCCCGCCGAACCGCCTCACCTTCCGCTTCGCAAGCGACCCGCCCCCCGGCATGACAATGGACCCGGACACCGGGCTCATTCTCTGGACGCCTTCCGAGGATCAAGGCGAAGGCGTCTATCCAATCATCGTCCGCGTCGAGGACGACGGCTCCCCGGTTTTGGCGGACGAAACCGCCTTCACCATCCACGTGCTCGACGTGGACAACCCGCCCGTGATCGAGCCCATTCCCGACCGCACCGTCACCGAGGGTCTCCTGATCACTTTCGACGTCAAGGCCCACGACCCGGACAGCGAGGCGGCCCCCATCCGCTTTGCGTTGGAAGGCGACGCGCCCGAAGGGGCGCGCATCGACCCGGTCACCGGCGTTTTTTCCTGGACGCCTTCCGAAGAACAGGGGCCCGGAAACTACCGGTTCCTTGTGAGGGCCACGGAGCAAACAGCGGCTCAGGCAAGCTCCACTCAAAGCTTTTTCATCACCGTCAACGAGGACAACGCGCCGCCGACACTGGAGCCGATTGAGGATCAGACGGTTCGGGAAGGCGAGTTGCTGGCGGTAACCGTTCGCGCCGCCGATCCGGATCTGCCTCCTCAACAGCTCATCTTCAGTCTCCAAGGCAGTCCGCCCCAGGACATGAAGATCGATCCGGCCGCCGGCTTGCTTACCTGGCCCGTGCCTGCCGACTTCGGCCCGACTGTCCTTGATCTGACCGTCCGCGTCGCTGACAACGGCGAGCCGTCTCTCCAGGCCGAGCGGAGCTTCCGGCTCACCGTCCTGCCTCAGCCCCACCTGGTCCTCAACGAGATCCTGTGCCGGCCCGCCGAGCTCGGCGGCCAATTCATCGAAATCATCAACAACTCGGCCAAGACCTCCCAGAGCCTGGAGGGCGTCCGCCTCCTGGGCTCCAACCTCCAGTTCGCCTTCCCCGA
>JAGHDA010000051.1 GCA_021160185.1 Verrucomicrobiota bacterium | reverse complement strand
GAACGAAGAGGAGCGGCCCGGTGTCTCTTTCCCGTGACGGGCGGCGCTTTAGGAGAGGATTGACAGAGCCTGCGCCCCGGCGAGACAACCTAGGCGGCGATGAAAGATTCAACGGATTCCTCTGTGGGAAATACGCCCAAGCCTCCGGAAGAGGCGGCGCATTCGGAGCGGACGGGAAAGTGGCGGGAGCGTTTGAAGGGGCGGTGCGGCCTGGCCTTATGCCTGTTTGTTTCCTTGATGGTCTTGTACGCCCTGATTCGCACCGTGTTGATTGCGGCCTTTCGGGAGAATCTGCACGCGAGCTGGGGGCAAATCATCGAAGGGTGGTTCCGCGGCCTCCATCGGGACTTCCTGGTCGCCCTTCTTTACACGCTGCCGCTGCTGGGCTGGTTCGCGCTGATGAAGGAGCGCTGGCTCCACAAGAGGTGGGGCCGGGCCGTTCTCTGGGGCGGGTTGTGGTTTTTGTGGATGTTGCAGATCTTTCTGGCCGCCGCTGAATACTATTTCTTTGATGAATTTCAGTCGCGCTTCAACACCGTCGCGGTGGATTACTTGATCTACCCCCATGAAGTCTTCATCAACATCTGGGATTCCTACCCCGTGGTTTGGATCATCCTGCTGTGCGCGGCGTTGGCCGGCGCATGGGTGTGGATCGCCCGCCGCAGCTTCCCTGCGGCGTCCACGGAGCGCGTCTCGGCGGGCGCGCGGTGGGGGATCTTCCTCGGCGCTTGCGCCCTGGCCGGGCTCTGGAGTTTGTCCGTTCCCCTCAAGCGCCCTGATTTTTGCCATGAGCGGGCCTTGAACGAGATTGCCGACAATGGCGCGATTTCCTGCGTGGCGGCGGCTTGGACGCGGGATTTGGATTACGCCGCGTTCTACAAGACCATCGATTTGGACGAAGCCTATCGCCGCGTCCGGCGAATGATCGAGGAGCCGGGGATGCGGTTTGCGGAAGAGGGTCGTTCGGTGACGAGAATCATGGAGGGCGATCCCTCCAAGCCGCGGTTGAATGTGGTCATTCTCCTTGAGGAAAGCCTCGGCTCTTCGTTCTGGGGCGTTTTGGGGGCCAAGCCGAGCTTGACGCCGGAGATGGACCGGGTGGCCAACGAGCAAGGCTGGCTGTTCACCAACATATACGCGACCGGCAACCGCACCGTGCGCGGCATGGAAGGCGTGCTTTCAGGCTTTCCGCCGCTGCCGGGCGACTCGATCGTCTGGCGCGACATGTCCAAGAATGTCGAGACCCTTGCGCGCGTGCTCAAGCGGGACGGCTATCGGACGGAGTTCATTTACGCCGGGCGGGGGCTCTTCGATCGGATGAAAGGATTCTCGCTCCGGAACGGTTTTGACCGATTCATTGAGGAGAAGGACATTGAGAACCCTATTTTCAAGACGATTTGGGGCGTGTGCGACGAGGATCTTTATCGGAAGGCGATCGAGGAATTTCGCGCGCTCCACGCGACGGGCGATCCGTTTTTCAGCATGGTTCTCACCGTCTCGAATCACAAGCCGTACACCTACCCGAAGGGCCGCATCGCCGAAGATCCCGACGCCCGGAAGCGCAGGCACGCGGTGAAATACGCCGATTACGCGCTGGGCTGGTTCTTCCGCCAGGTCCGCAAGGAGCCGTTCTGGAAAGATACGATCTTCGTCGTGGTGGCCGATCACGGCGCCCGGGTTTACGGCAGCCCCACGGTGCCGATCCATTCCTATGAAATCCCGTTTCTCATCGTCGGTCCGGCTGTGGTGGATCGTCCCCGGCGCTTCGACATCCTCGGATGCCAGATGGACATTCCCGTGACGCTGCTTAGCCTGATCGGGCGGCCTTACAAGATCATGTTTCTGGGGCGCAATCTGCTGAACCTGCCTCCCGAAAGAGGCCGCGCGTTTCTCAATCACAACCGGGACATCGCCATGTTCGCCAAGGACCGTCTGATTGTCCTTGGCCTGGGGAAAACCGCGGAGTACTATCGCGGCAATCCGAAACGCGAGGAGCTGATCGAGATGGACAAGCCCACGCCGTTCGAGGAAGAGCTGGAACGGGACGCGATTGCGATGTTCCAGGTCGCTGACGACCTGTACATCCACCGGCGGTTCCATCTGGATCCGAACCCGGAGCCGAAGTAAGCGGCTCGGGCCTTGCAGAGCCGACGGAGACCCTCAATGAAAAAGACGAAAATACTCTTGTGCGCGACGGCGTGTCTTGCCGCCGCGACGACGACGGCGCTTGGAGCGGAGCTGACCTATCCGGATCTGGTCAATCGCCTGACGGATTTGAAAGGGCTGGCGCGCCTGCCCCAGCCGGGCGAGCGCTGCGCCCAATGGTCAAGCTACGATCGAGCAAGCCGCTACGATCCCCGGACGGGCAAGTACATTCACTGGGACGCCAACGGGGACGGCGGCGGCTATATCCGCAAGGAGGGCGACTCGTTCGTCCTCGCTGAAATGAAAGGGCCCGGATGCATCTGGCGCATTTGGTCCGCCCTCCCGAAGGAAGGCCATGTGCGCATGTGGCTGGACGGGGCGGAGAAGCCGACGGTGGACCTGCCTTTTCGCGCCTGGTTCGACCGCTCGACGCCGCCTTTCACCCGGGAAGCCTTGGTGCACACCGTGGCCCGCGGCTGGAATAATTACACGCCGATACCCTATCAGAAGTCCTGCAAGATCGTGGCGGACAAGGGTTGGGGAGCGTATTACCAAATCGTCTACAGCTCTTTTCCCAAGGGAACCAAGCTGCCTACGTTCCGCTTGCCTCTTTCCGCCGAAGACGAGGCGGCCCTGGACCGCGCGAACCGGATTTTGCTCCATTGCGGGCCGAAGTTTCCGCGCGACACGCTTCCGGATCTGCGGGTGGAACGGCACAGGATCTCGGTGAGCGGCGGCGGTGAGGCGAAGATCGTCATTCCCGGGCCCCGGGCGATTCGGACCATTCGGATGCGAATCGACCTTCCCGGCGGCCCTAAGGACCGCGTCATCCTCCGGGAGCACACGATCCAGATCCGATGGGACGGCGAGCGCTCCCCGAGCGTGTGGGCGCCGCTGGGCGATTTCTTTGGAACGGCCGCCGGGGCCAACCCGTATCGTTCCTTGCCGGCCGGACTTACGAAGGACGGCTGGTGGTACTGCCATTGGTACATGCCTTTCGCCAAGGAGGCGGAGATCACCCTTCGCAACGACGGCGCCGAGCCGCGGCCCATCTTGCTCGAGATCGAGCATGTCGCGGCGGGCGCGGAGGCCGGCCGCCTGGCTCGGTTCCACGCCAAGTGGCACCGGGACGCCTTCCTGCCCAAGGAGCCCGAGCGGCGAATCGATTGGACGCTCCTGAAGACGCGCGGCCGGGGGCGCTTCGTGGGCGCGCTGCTTCACGTGTGGAATCCGCGCGGCGCCTGGTGGGGCGAGGGCGACGAGAAGTTCTTCGTGGACGGCGAGAAATTCCCTTCCACCTTCGGCACCGGCTCGGAGGACTACTTCGGCTACGCCTGGTGCAATCCGACCCTTTTCGAGAACGCCTTCCACAACCAGACGCTCTCAATGAACAACAAGGGCCATGTGTCGGTGAACCGCTGGCACATCGCCGACAACGTCCCCTTCATGAAGTCCTTCGAAGGCTGCATCGAAAAGTACTTTCCCAACAGCCGGCCGACGCTCTACGCCGCCACCGTGTATTGGTACCTGGCGTCGGACGGCGAGGATCCCTACCAGCCCGCGCCGGTCAAGGAGCGCGCCTCTTACTGGGACGAATCGATGCTCCAAACCTGGCGCGTGAAGGGCGCGCTCGAAGGAGAAAAACTCCGCGTCCTCCAAAAAACCGGCGGCGTCGTTCAGCGGCAGGACATGAGCTTCTTCGAAGGGCGCTGGAGCGGCGACGCCCATCTCTGGTGGACCGGCGCCAAGCCTGGGGACAAGCTGACCCTGGCGATTCCCGTGGCCAAGGCGGGCCGCTACGCCCTCAAGGCGCGCCTCACCAAGGCGGTCGATTACGGCGTGGTTCGGGTTTTTCTGGACGACAAGCCGCTGGGAAAGCCGATCGACCTTTACAACAACGGCGTGGTCGCCACGCCGGAGTTGGATTGGGGCGTCCACCAGCTTGACCGCGGGACGCGCCGGCTGACGATCCAGATCGTCGGGGCCAACCCCAAGGCGGTCAAATCCTACATGTTCGGCTTGGATTATGTGCGGCTGGTTCCGCAGTAAGCGGGTCGGCGAGGGCGCGCCCTGCCTCCTTTGAATCCTGTGGCGCGGGAGGCCCCTATGCACGCCGTGCTGACGCCTTCGGGGATGCGCCGGTATGCGGCCTTCTTTCACGAGATGGCCCAGATGCTCCGCAGCGGGATGCCCGTCATCACGGCGCTGGAGATCTGGGCCAAGAGCGTAAAAGGAGCCG
This sequence comes from Verrucomicrobiota bacterium, assembly GCA_021160185.1. Taxonomy (GTDB): domain Bacteria; phylum Verrucomicrobiota; class Verrucomicrobiia; order Limisphaerales; family CAZBKV01; genus JAGHDA01. Next base: position 1,669 of record JAGHDA010000051.1, on the reverse strand, counting down.
CCTTCCGCCGGGCGTTGGACACGGTTCTCCGCGAGCTCCGGAGCGGCGCCACGCTGGCTGAAAGCCTCCGCGCCGCGCCGGGGTGGCTTTCCCCCTTGGACAACGCGCTGCTTGAAGCGGGCGAGAAGAGCGGCCGGCTGGTCGAATGCTTCGAGGTCCTTTCCCAGTACTATTCCGACCGCGCCGCCTTGGTCAGCGAAGCCCTTTCCGGCCTGGCGTATCCCGCTCTCATCCTCGCTTTCGCCTGGCTCATCTTCCCGCTTCATCTGCTGCAGGCGTTGGTGTGGCAAGGGGCTTGGAAAGCGTTTCTCGCCCAGAAGCTGGGCCTCCTGGTCCCCGTTCTCGCCGCGGCGTGGCTTGCGGCGTTCCTGGCCCAAAGTCGCCGGGGCGAAACCGTGCGCGGCCTTTGGGAGCTGATCCTCGAGGCGATCCCGCTTGTCTCCCAGGCGCGTCGCTCGCTCCTCTACGCCCGCGTCCTGACGGCGCTGGAGGCCCTTCTGGAAGCCGGCGTTCCTGTGGATCAGGCCTGGCTTCTGGCCGCCGAAGCGAGCGGCTCGCCGCGCCTGCGCCGCATTGTGGCCCGGGCCATGGCGCGGGTCCGCGAAGGCGTCGAGCCGGGAGAGGCGCTCGCCCAAGAGAAGGCGTTTCCTGAGATGTTCCTCGCCCAGTACCGCACCGGCGAGATAAGCGGCCGGTTGGACGAGAGCCTGCGTTACCTCCGCGATTACTATCAGGATCGCGGACGGCGATTGGCCCGGGAACTGGCCGTGTGGACCCCGCGGCTCATCTACCTGATCGTGCTCGGCGTGGCCGCTTATCAGGTGCTTTCCTTCTGGCTCGGATATTACGGCCGACTCTTGAGCCCGTAGAGCCGGGCGCCCGTCTCTTGAAGCTTCCCAGCCGGAAGGTTTCTTTCTACCTTCAGAGCGACATGACATCGGACGAACAGCGATTGGAGGAAGCGGTGGAGTTTGCCGAGAACCCGGAGCCGCGTTGCGCCTGCGCGCTTTTGCTGGACACCTCGGCCTCGATGCAGGGCGAGCCCATCCAAGCGCTCAACGCCGGCTTGATGACTTTCCGGGAGTCCCTCCTCAAAGATCCGATGGCCAAGCGCCGGGTGGAAGTGGCCGTGATCGCTTTCGACAACGAAATCCGCGTCCTGCAGGACTTCGTCACGCCGGACCGCTTCGAGCCGCCCCGGCTCGCCGCCCAAGGCCAGACGTGGATGGGCGCGGCGATTCAGAAGGCGCTGGACATGATTGAAGCCCGCAAGGCGGAGTATCGCGCCAACGGCGTGGCGTACTACCGGCCTTGGGTCTTCATGATCACCGACGGCGAGCCCCAGGGCGAGCCGGAGGGCGTCGTCCGCCGCGCCGCCGAGCGCCTCAAACGCGAGGAGGCCGAAAAGCGCGTCGCCTTTTTCGCCGTAGGCGTCGAAGGGGCGAACATGGAACGGCTGAGCGAGCTGACAGTGCGCGCCCCCGTCAAGCTCAAGGGCCTGAATTTTTCCGAGATGTTCGTTTGGCTCTCGCGGAGCATGGAGCGCGTGGCCCAGTCGCGCACCGATGAACAAGTGGCGTTGCCGCCGCCGGGTTGGGCCGCGGCAGAAAGCCTCTCTCGGGCGCCGCTTAACCACGGCCCGCCACATAGGGGGGTGTATACCTATTGG
>JAGHDA010000474.1 GCA_021160185.1 Verrucomicrobiota bacterium | reverse complement strand
TCTCTTGATGAATCGTGGCGTGACGCTGAGTAGATTACCGGTGACCGAAGGCCGTGTTCCTTCCGAGGCGCGGGCGTCGATTGGTTCGTCCACTCGAACAAGGGAAGAACCGACTTGTCCGGAATCGGCGGTTCGGTCGATTGCCTCCAACCCGAAAAGGCCGCCGCCAAGCGGCGCCGCCAAAACCGGGAATGCTGGCCCCTTCATAGCGCTTGAGCGGCCATGGCGACAATCAATAGGCGAGGCAAGAGGCAACGGGAAAAAACTTCATGAAGAGCCTGCGAAAGGCTAACGTCCAAGACGAGCGAAGCCCCTCGCCGGCGCGACCGTAGCGGGCGCGCGCCCGGGGCGGCGAAGCCAAGAGAAAACACACAGCTAAGCCAAAAACACCATGAAGGAACAGAACGGCACAACACTGACCCGGCGGCGTTTTTTGACGCGAACCGCCGCGGGAGCGGGCGTCGCCTTTTGGGCGGTTCCCAGCCATGTCCTCGGCCTCAACGGGCAAACCTCTCCCAACAACAAGCTCAACATCGCCGGAATCGGCGCGGGCGGGAGGGCCTCCGGGGATCTGTCCGAAGTCTCCAGCGAAAACATCGTGGCCTTGTGCGACGTGGACTGGCGGCACGCGGCCGGATCCTTCCGCCGCTGGCCGAAGGCCAAGCGTTACAAGGATTTTCGAAAGATGCTCGATGAGATGGACAAGCAGATCGACGCGGTCGTCGTGGCCGTGCCGGACCATATCCACGCCGTCGCCACGATGGCGGCTCTCAAGCGCGGCAAACACGTCTATTGCGAGAAGCCGCTCACCCACACGGTGTACGAATCGCGCGTCGTGGCCGAGACCGCCCGGAAAACCGGCTTGGCCACTCAGATGGGCAACCAGGGCCAGGCTTCGGAAGACACTCGCAGGCTCTGCGAACTCGTCTGGGCCGGCGCGATCGGGAAGGTGCGGGAGGCCCACATCTGGACCGATCGCCCTTCGCGCGGGCTTTTCGAGGTTTACTGGCCCCAGGGCGTGGATCGGCCCAAGGACACCCCGCCCGTGCCGAAATGGCTGGACTGGGATCTGTGGCTCGGCCCCGCGCCGTGGCGCCCCTACAACCCGGCTTACGCGCCGTTCAAATGGCGGGGTTGGTGGGATTTCGGCACCGGAGCGTTGGGCGACATCGGGTGCCACGCTCTCGACCCGGTCTTCCGCGCGTTGAAGCTCGGCTCGCCTGTGGTATATCCGCAGAAACCGGTTCCGCCCGACGCTGCGACGCCCGACAAATGCGTGTGGCCCGAAACCATCGAAGCCAGCTCCACTCGGGTCAATAAGGAGACCTACCCGCTCGCCTCGATGGTCACCTACCGCTTCCCGGCCCGGGGCGACTTGCCGCCGTTGAAGCTGGTCTGGTACGACGGCAACCTGCGGCCGCCGCGCCCGGAAGGCCTGCCGGAGGGCGAGCCCATGGGCGCGGGCGGCCGGCTGTTGATTGGCGACGAGGGATTCATCCTCGGAACCAAGATCTTCCCTGAATCCCGCCGGAAAGAGTTTGAGAAGACGCCGCGCACGATCCCTCGATCCCCCGGCCACCACAAGGAGTGGATTCTCGCCTGCAAAGGCCAGTACGCTCAGCCCGGATCCAATTTCCCCTACTGGGCCGGTCCCTTGGCGGAAGTGGTGCTTCTGGGCAATGTGGCGCTGCAGGTTGAGCTGCGCGAGCTGCTCACTCGCAAGAGGCTCAAGTGGGATGCGGTCGGCTTCCGATTCCCCAACTTGCCCGAGGCGGACCCGTTCCTCCACACGAGCTATCGCAAGGGCTGGTCGCTGTAAGCCGGCCGGTCGGAGAAAACATCATCGCGCCGTCCGGGGGATTCCCGGACGGCGCGTTGCGTTCCGGCCGCTTATTTCTTGCCGCCAGCAATCAACGTCCCCGTCAGCAACCCCACGGCGAAGAAGGCGAAGTACATGATGGCCGCGGGCAATTTGACGCCATGAGGAAAGAGCGGGGGAAGCACAAGGGGAACAGCGCCCTTGTTGTTCAGGCCGATCAAAACCAGCGCCAACAGCAGAACGATGAGAAAGACAGTTTTCGCTACCAGTTTCGCGTTCATTGTTGAATCCTCCGCTTCATTCCGCCTCGAACGTCTGTCGCGGTCCTAGTCAGCAGGCAACAGCTTGATCTCTACTTTCCGGAACTGCACCGGGTGGCTCTCCGATTGCAAGGAGATATAGCCCCCGTAAAGCATCTTCTCTCCGCCGCGTTCCTGGATCAGTTTCCGACCCAACGGATCGCGCGGGTCCAATTGAGGCTTGGAATAGACCAACACCGTCTTGCCTCCGGCAAGGTGCCGCACCAGCCGGTTGCCGTGGACTTCCAGCTCGACGAGGACCCACTGGTCGCCGTGGTAGGTCCTGGAGCTGGAGTTGGTGCAGTGGCGCGTGATCAGCTTGCCGTCCATCTCAACGTTTGTCCCCGGAGTGCAAAGGTTGGCTGTAGGACGCTCATGGACCCCGTCCCCGCCCAACAATTGCATCTCGATCGAAACCGGAAAGTCCTGGTTCAGGCCCATCGACTCGGGGGATTGGCAGTGGAACATGACGCCGCTGTTGCGGAAGGCCCAACCCGCTCCGCCCGGAACCTGTTTGCCCACGAACCGGTATTCAACCCGGAGGACATAGTTGGAGAACGGCGTCTGGTAAAAAATATGCCCGAAGCGATTGTTGAATTTCGGGTACGCCTTCGGGTCGTACGCCACCTTCAGCAAGCCGTCCTCCACCCGAAAAGTGCGGGCGTAATTCTCCCCGAGGGGATAGCCGCGGATTTTCACCTTCCAGCCGTCGAGGTTTTTTCCGTTGAAAAGCGGGATCCAACCCTCCGCGTTCGGAGCGGGCAACTCCGCCGCGCCGACAAGGGCGGCGGCAACCGTCGCGCCCAGGAAGACCAACGATTTTCTCATGCCCCGCATCCTACGCCCCGACAGAGAACAGGGCAACCGGGAACGGGCCTCAATTCCAGGCGGGATTTTCCGGCGCAAGGGCGATCAGCCGATACTTGGGCCCCTTGGCCTCCAGGACCTTCCGCCACAGGCTCTTGGGGCTGGCGCGGAAGATCAGATCCAGCTTGGCGGGATGCGTCAGCCACGCCTTGCGGCGCATTTCTCCCTCCAATTGTCCGGGGCTCCAGCCCGAATAGCCGGCAAAGATGCGCGCCTTGCGCCCCGGCGCGCCTTCCCGGTAAAACTCGACCAGCTCCTCCAATGAATGGGTCAAGGACACATGGGGCAGGACATCCCCTTCCGGCGCAAAAGGATCGTAGAGCAGCGCGCTCAAAGCCGAAGGCTGCACCGGCCCTCCCACAAAAAGCGGTTGGCGCTTGACCTGCTCGGGCAGATCGCCGCTCAGCGCGTCGCCCACCCTCACCCCGCTGGGTCGGTTGAGGACCAGGCCGAACGCTCCCTCCGGATCGTGGCGGCAAATCAACACCACCGTGCGGTGGAAAAAGGAGCCGGCCAGGTTGCCCCCGTCCAACAACAGCTTCCCGTTCAGAAATCGCTTTTGAGAACCCATGGCTTTCCATCGCCGCTTCCGGCGCGCTCTCCGCCGGGAGGGCCGCTCACTTAATCTCAACCGTCCTTGCCCATGCCGCAAGAGCGATTACCATCGCTCCCATGCGCAAGATGAGCCGACGTTTTTGGTTCGCGACGCTGTGGCTGGGCTTTTGGGGCCTTGTGACCGGCGGCTGCAAGACGCAATCCGGCGCCAAGGAATACATCCCGGGCAAAGGCTGGCGTCCGGTCAAGTGAGCAAACCGCTTTCCACGGATCCGCGGCCCCCTTCTCCGCAGAAGCCCGCTCCGTCTCGCGACTTCGGCGGGCGCCTCCGATCCGCAGCCGCCGAGGCGAGGAGACAGCGTGAAAAGGCGGAAGATCAGTCGTTTTCCGACAGCCTGCTGAAAAGCGAGCGGACGAGGCGATCCGCTTCCCTCCGAACGCAGGCGCGCCAATCCGCCCCGCCCGGAACGTAGACCGTCGCGGACCGGGAAAGGATTTCACCCCGCCCCTCGTCCAATACGGCCTCCAGCGTGACTCGTCCCACTCGACTCGGCCCCAGCGAGCGCCGGAGGAAATAAAGGCGCGTGTCTCCATAAGCCGCCCAGCTTCGAACCGGCGAAGAGGGATCCCAACGGCAAGGATCTTCGCTCGCCTCCAAGCGCATTCCGTCGAACCAGCGTGTCTTGAGACGGTTTTCCGCCGCCGAGACCGTCAGCTTCCGCGCTCCGGCGGCGGCTTCGCTTCCCTGCTTCACCGCCCGAAAGCCGCGGGCCTCCAAAGAGGCGGCCGCGGCGTCATAGACAACGCTCCCCAATTCCTCGTCCGCGCTCCGGACCTGAAGCGCGACAGGTTGCAAGGCTTCCCCTGCCGCCGGGGCCGAAGGCGCAAGAGATCTTGTTTCGGGACTGCGGCATCCGGCGCTCATCAAAAGGAGCGCCGGCAGGCATAGCCGACCAACTTTCTGGTTGAAAGAAATGATCATCGTTTCGCCTCCTTCCTAATCATAGCATCGAACGCAGCGACATGCAGCCTGCCGGCCAACCAATGAAGCGAGCGGCGCTTCTCGGCCCGGAGAAAGAAAACGTTTAAGAGGAAGGCAGCAGAGGCCGCATCTCGGCGGCGAGGGCTTCGGCTTCCGCCTCGGCGCCAGCGAGGGAAACCAGCCGTTCGGCGCGGACTATCTCGGAGCCTGTCCAAACCGCCGCGCGAAGGAGAAGCCGCTCGCCCTGGGCTTCGGCGAAAGCGGCGATCGGGCTGTGGCATCCGCCGCCCACGGCGCGGAGGAAGGCCCGTTCCGCTTCGACGCGCCGGCGGCTCAGATAGTGGTCCAGGGTCTTGCAAACCGCCTCGACGCGCCCGTCGCCGGAGCGAATTTCAAGGCCGAGGGCGGCCTGGCCGACCGCCGGAAGCATCTGGTCGATCGGGATCGGAGCCGCCGCATAGTCTTCCAGCCGCTCGGGCGCGAGGCCGCCGCCGGGCGCGTCGAGTCGGGATGTCCAAAGCGCAAGCGCTCCCTCGGCGTCAATCTCGTAACCGAGACGCTCAAGGCCGGCCAGGGCCAGGAGGACCGCGTCCCACTTCGGATCGGCCAGGAGTTTCTCGAGCCGAGTGGGCACATTGCCGCGCAAAGGAGCCACGCGGAGATCCGGCCGCAGGGCCGTCAGTTGCCACCGCCGCCGCTCGCTGCTCGTGCCGACTCTGGCCCCTTCCGGCAGGGCTTGGAGGCTCGGCGGCCCGTCTATGCCGAAGACGCGCTCCGCGGGCCGTCCTTGGGAAACCAAGGTTTCCTGAAGCCGGGCCGCGCCCTTGCGACTGCGGCAAATCAGCGCGTCCCGCGGATCGCGCCGCTTGGGCACTGCGGCCAGGCAAAGCCCGGGCGGCAGGTCCACAGGAAGGTCTTTAAGGCTATGGACGGCAAAATCGGCCCGGCGGCGGATCAGCTCCGCCTCCAACTCCTTGGTGAAAAGCCCTTTGGGCAGCTTCGTCTTGCTCCCGCTCAGGGAGGCTTTTTGCAGCTTGTCGCCCGTGGTGCGGACCACCTTTCGCTCAAAGCGCAGCCGGGGAAACTTCTTTCGACACGCCGCCAACACCTCATCCGTCTGCGCCAAAGCAAGCGCGCTGCCCCGCGTGACGGCGACTAAAACTTGTTCCCGCGGCCTCATCAGGTTGTCTCCCTCTCTTTTTCCATCTGGGTTTATCCCTCGCAAGCCGGCCTCCTGAAGGAGGCCCCGCGATCGATAGCCTCCATCAGCTCCTTGACGCCCTGCTCGATGAGGCTTTCGCAAACGGCCAGTTCCCGCTCCCTCTGCCGACGCGCCTCCTCGGCGATCTCGCGCAAGTCGTCGATGTCGTATAAAAAGACTCCCTCCAGCTCCCCAACCGCAGGATCTACATCACGCGGGACGGCGATGTCCACCACCAGCAGCGGCTGCCCTCGACGGCGGGGCAGCTGGGCGGCAAGAGCCGACGCGTCCAAGACGCAATGGGGCGCGGCGGTGCAAGCGACAAGCACGTCCGCCTCGGCGAGCCTTTCGATCCACTCTTCGAAAGGCACAGCGCTGGCTCCAAGCTCCTCCGCCAACCGCCGCGCGCGCTCGGGGGAGCGATTGGTCACCCACAGGCGCTTTGCCCCCCGCGAAGCCAAGGCCCTCGCCGCCTTTCGCCCGGTTTCCCCCGCGCCGACCACTAAAATGGACAACTCGTTCAGGTTCTCAAACACTCGCTGGGCCAGATCCACCGCCACCGAACTGACGGAGACATTGCCGCGTTGGATCCGAGTCTCGCTTCGGATGCGTTTGCTTGCGCGGAAGGCGGCCTGAAAGCTGCGATTCAGAAAGCGGCCTGTGGCGCCGAACCGATGGGCGCGCTTGTACGCCTGCTTGAGCTGGCCGAAAATCTCCGTCTCGCCCAGGACCATCGAATCCAAACCGGCGGCCACGCGGAAAAGGTGCCGCAGGCTCCGGGGCTCAGCCATGGCATAAAGGTGCCGCTCCCAAGCGGCGGGCGCGCGGCGCAAGGCGAGGAGGAATTTCCGAATCCGATCGACAATTTCTGATGGGCCTTCCCGCCCTGCGGCGTAAACCTCGACCCGATTGCACGTGGAAAGAATCACCGTCTCTTCAACGCCTTCCCGGCGGCGCAGAGCGTAAAGCGCCTCCTCCGCCTCTTCAGGCGAAAAAGCCAAGCGCTCCCGCACTTCCACGGGAGCGGAGCGATGATTCAATCCCACAACAACGATCGCCATCTCCAGCCTACGGCTGATGAATGCCCGACAAAAGACTCGTAATCCAAAACGTCAGGATCAAGAACGCAAACGCCCCTACCGAGGCCCAAGCCAAACGTCGATTGCCCGCCCGAAGCCGCCAACGCAGGATCGCCAGCGCAAAATAAACCGCCCACACGAAAAGCGACCAAACGATCTTCACATCCGGCGTGAAGAATTCTCCCCGCGCCGCCCGAAGCCAAACAAACCCCAGCCCCAAGCCGACCGTGAACAGCGCCAGGCCGACGGCCAAAGCCTGCTGGCAGATCCGGTCCAAACGCTGGACTGAAGGAAGCCGCGCCAGAACCGCCCGGAGCTTGCGCTGTTTCAGATCGTGCGAGTGCAGCAAATAAACGGCCGCCGCCGCCGCCGCCAGGCCGAACGCCCCGTAGGCGGCGACCGTAAGGCTCACGTGCAGGCTGCGGAGTCCAACCGCAGGCTCGGCGCCCGCCCCCAGCCGATCGACGCCGGGCGTCAGCGCAAACACGTTGAGCCCGAAAAGAATCGGCGCCACAGCCGGCCCAATCGCCGCCGCGCCGCCGCGTCCCATCCGGCTCACAAGCAAATAAGCCGCGCCCGCGGCCCAGGCGAACACCAAAGCCGCCTCGGCCAAATTCCCCACCGGGCAGCGTCCCTGCCGGAATCCAAGCTCCCACAAGCCCGCGGTGTGGACGAGAAGCCCGACCATGATCAAGGCGGCGTTGAGCTTTGTTTCCCGACGGAAGCCTCCGCGCCAAATCAAGGCGCCGTGGGCGGCGGCGGCCCCGTAAATCGCCGCCGCCGCCGCGAAGGCGTATCGCTCCCACTCAGTCACCGCCGTCCAAATTACCAGAGCTTCCACTGTCTACAACCATTGGACCTTCGGAAACGCGTTTTCTGCAAAGTGCGCCTTCCCTCCTTTCAAAAACCCAGTTTCAAGATGCAAAAATCTCTTCGCCCCGCTAAACTCGCCTCGATGAAACGCACAAGGAGTCGCATTGCGCTTTACGGTCTCTTAGCGGCGGGACTGTGGCTCGCGGGCTGCAAGCCACGCGAGTCCTCCTCCGAGGCGAAACCGCGCAAGCCCCGGATCGCCCTCATCATGAAATCCCTCGCCAACGAGTTCTTCCAAACGATGGAGCAAGGGGCTCAGGCGCACCACAAAACGCACGCCGACGAGTACGAACTGATCGTCGCCGGGATCAAGGACGAACTGGACGTGGCCCGCCAAATCAATTTGGTCGAGCAAATGGCGGCCCAGGGGGTGGACGCCATCGTCATCGCCCCGGCCGATTCGAAGGCCCTTCTGCCGGTGTGCAAGAAGGCCGTCGACGCAGGCATTATCGTGGTCAACATTGACAACAAATTCGACAGGGAAACCCTCCGACAAACCGGGGCGCAAATTCCCTTCGTCGGTCCGGACAATCGCAAGGGAGCGGCCAAGGTTGGAGCCTACCTCGCCAGCCGCCTCCGGCCCGGCGACAAAGCAGCCATCATCGAAGGCGCGCCGAACGCCTTCAACGGCATCCAAAGAAAGCTGGGATTCGAGGATGCGATGAAGGCGGCGGGCATCCGTGTCGCAGCCTCTCAATCCGGCTACTGGGAAACCGACAAGGCCAATGCGGTGGTCGCCGCGCTCATCAACGAGCATCCCGACCTGAAGGCAATCCTATGCGCCAACGACAGCATGGCGCTAGGGGCGGTGGCCGCTCTGCGCGCGGCGGGCAAGCTCAAAGATGTCCTGGTGGTGGGCTACGACAACATCTCCGCCGCGCAGGAGCTGCTGCGCAAAGGCGAGCTGCTGGCCACCGCCGACCAGCACGCCGATCAACTGGCGGTCTACGGGATCGAATACGCTCTGGAGATGCTGCGCCGCGGAGGAACGCCCGCCGACCGCGAGACGCCGGTGGACTTGATCACGGCGGAAACGCTCCGAAATGCCGCCCAACCGGCCAAGTAATCCGCGCGAAGAAGGGACGCAATCCCTCCGTCCCCTGCTGGCAACGCGCGGCCTCTGGAAAAGCTTTGCCGCGCCGGTGCTGGCGGACGTTTCCCTGGAGTTTCTCCCGGGCGAGATCCACGCCCTCGTGGGCGAAAACGGCGCAGGGAAAAGCACCTTCTGCCGGATCGTCGCCGGCCTGCTCAAGCCGGACCGTGGAACCATGCTCCTGGAAGGCGCGCCGTATCGTCCGCGTTCCCGGAAGGAGGCCGAGCGGCTGGGCGTGTCCATGGTAACCCAGGAACTGAATCTCGTGCCCACCCTTACGGTGGCGGAAAACCTGTTTCTCGACGAACTGCCCCACCGGTGGGGAGTAATCCGGCGCAGGGAGCTGCGCGACCGGGCCGCCGCGTTGCTGAAACGGCTCGGATTTGAAGGGATCGCGCCGGAGGCGCCGGCGGGGAAGCTCGGAGTGGGCGAGCAACAACTGATTGAGATCGCCGCCGGGCTTCGGCGGCCTTGCCGCGTCCTGATTCTGGACGAGCCGACCGCGGCGTTGACCGATCGCGAAGCGGAGGCGCTCTGGAGGCAGACGCGCGCCCTCCGCTCAGAGGGAGCCGCAGTGGCGCTCGTCTCCCACAAATTGGAGGAAGTCCTGCGCGTGGCCGACCGGGTAAGCGTGCTGCGCGACGGCAAGCTGGTAGGAACGCGCAAAGCGAAGGAGACCGGTCCCTCGGAGCTGACTCGCATGATGGCGGGGCGCGAACCGGCGCGAACAGCCGGTCCTTCCGGGAAAAAGGGTCCGGTGCGCCTGCGCGTCGAAGGCTTGCGAGCCGGCTCGCGCGTCCGCGACGTAAACTTTCACGTGCGGGCCGGAGAAATCCTCGGCGTAGCCGGGCTGATGGGATCAGGACGGACCGAAACGGCGCGGGCCGTTTTCGGCGCGGATCCGAAAGAGGCCGGGCGGATCTTTCTGGGTTCTGAAGATAAACCGACTCCAATCCGCTCCCCGGCGGAGGCAAGGCGCTTGGGGCTGGCGCTGGCGGTTGAAGACCGCAAGGCCCAGGGCCTGCTGCTCCCGCTCCCTGTGCGCGTCAACATCACCCTCAACTCGCTTCGCCGGATGGCGAAGGCTTTAGGAATCATCGACCGGCGAGGGGAGAAGACGCAAGCGGAGGAATGGATCCGGCGTCTGGGCGTTCGATGCGCCTCGCCGGAGCAAC
>JAGHDA010000116.1 GCA_021160185.1 Verrucomicrobiota bacterium | reverse complement strand
GCTGGTGAACAACAAGGAACTTTACGACCTTAAGCTGGACCCTGGGGAAACGAAGAACGTCATCGCGGAACACCCCGACGTGGCGGCGAAACTTCGGGCCGCCTATGATCAATGGTGGAATGAAGTCCAGCCGCTCCTCGTGAACGAGAATGTCATCGGGCCGAAGATCAATCCGATGAAGGCGCTTTATTGGAAGCAGTTTGGCGGGGGCCCGGACGAAGCGATGCTCCGGCGCATGGACCCGACCCGGATTATTGGTCGACAGAAAAAGGCAAGACGCCCAAAGTGATTCGCACACAGGAAAAAAGACATGGAGACTAAACTCAAATTCTCAGCGTTATGAAACGACTTATCATTCTTGCTAACGCCTTGCTCCTGGCCGTCGGCTTGCCTGGGGCTCAAAGCGCTGAACCAGCCCGGCCCAATGTCCTGTTCCTGGTCTCGGACGATCTAAGGCCGGAACTCGGCTGTTACGGCAACCCGATCATTCACAACCCGAACATCGACCGGCTGGCCAGGCGCGGGATGGTGTTCGATCGCGCCTATTGCCAGCAGGCCGTTTGTTCCCCTTCCCGTACTAGCCTGCTCACCGGCCGTCGGCCGGACACAACCAAGGTGTGGGATCTCCGGACCCACTTTCGCAAGAACCTGCCGGACGTCGTCACGCTGCCGCAGTTGTTCAAACAGCACGGCTACACCACGCTGGGTTTGGGGAAGATTTATCATGGCGGCCTCGATGATCCGGCTTCGTGGACGATCCAAGCGCGTCGATTCGAGGCCCGATTCAAGGCGAAACACCCTGCAACCGCGGCGGCCAGACAAAACGCGGTTCGCTCTGAAGGGCCGGCGCCCGACCGGTTCCTGAACGTGACGGGCGCGAAGCTGACGAAGACCGATCGCGGTCCCGCGTTCCGCGCCACGGACGACCCGCCCAATGGGGGCCGTGAGGGCCAACTGGCGGACATGGCCATTGCCGCCCTGCGCCAGTTCAAGCAGGCCGGGCGACCGTTCTTCCTCGGCGTGGGCTTCCACAAGCCGCATCTGCCCTTCGTGGCCCCGCGGGCTTACTGGGATCTCTATGACCCTGCGAAAATACCGCCGGCGCCCAATCGCTTCCTGCCCAAAGGCGCGCCGCCCTACGCCTTGGCGGACAAGAACGAGCTGTGGAAATACAGCGGCGTGCCCGACGTCAGCCATTTGCCGGACGATTACGCCCGCCTGCTCAAACACGGCTATTACGCCGCGGTCAGCTACATGGACGCCCAGCTTGGCCGCGTGGTGGACGAACTGAACCGGCTCGGGCTCGCGGACAACACGATCATCGTCCTTTGGGGCGATCACGGCTGGAAGTTGGGCGAACACGATCGCTGGTGCAAACACAGCAATGTGGAGAATGACACCCACGCCCCGCTCATTGTTTGCGCCCCCGGGATGAAAGCCGCGGGCCAGCACACCGACGCCTTGGTTGAATTTGTGGACATCTACCCTACCCTCGCCGAGTTGGCCGGCTTGCCCTTGCCGAACGGCCTCGAAGGCAGAAGCTTCAAGCCGCTGCTTGACAACCCAAGCCAGCCTTGGAAAAAGGCCGCGTTCTCGCAATATCCGCGCAGTTTCAAGGGCCGGCGCTTGATGGGGTACTCGATGCGGACCGACCGTTATCGCTTCACGCGCTGGGTCCGGCGCGACGACCCAACGAAAGTCGAGGCGGTGGAACTCTACGACCACCAGACCGACCCGCAGGGAAACGTCAACATCGCCAACCATCCGACCAATCGCCGCCTGGTGGAGGAATTGACCCGGCAGATGCTCGAATCGCTGCCGATTTCGCCAACCTCCCCGGCATCAACGCGTCGCTAATCCATGCAACGATTGGAACCAGTTCTTATGAAAACGACTGCAACTGCCACTCTTGCCGTTTGCTTGCTCCACCTGGCCCTGACCCCGAGCGCCCAGGCGTTGAAAGTCAAGGGCCGGGGACCGCTGTTGAACGATCCCGCCCGGGAAGAGGAATTCATGGACTGGGGCCTAGGCATGTTTGTGCACTGGTCCCTCGATTCGCAACTTGGCTCGGTGATCAGCCATTCGATGGTTGGCGCTTCGGAGAAATACCTCGACCGTTACATCCACGAACTGCCAAAGACCTTCAATCCGAAGCGCTACGATCCGGACAACTGGATGGCCATCGCGAAGATCGCTGGCGTCAAATACATGGTCTTCACCGCCAAGCATCACAGCGGTTTTTGCATGTGGGACACGAAGACCACCGACTTCAACATCATGAACACGCCCTACGGCAAGGACATCGTCCGCGCGTATGTGGAGGCCTGTCGCCGGCACGGCATCAAGGCGGGGCTCTATTTTTCGCCGGAGGACTTCTGGTTGTTGCATCGGATGGGCGAGAGGATTCGCCGACGGGGCGTCCCTGCTGGGGCAATGACGCGAGTGTTGACGTACGACAAGAAGCAACTCGATGAGCTGTTGCGCAACTACGGTCCGATCGACGTGATGTTCCTCGATGGCGCCGGCAAGGAAGAGCTGGCGCAGTATATTCACAAGCTCCAGCCGAAGTGCCTGGTTACGCGTGGCGAAATGGAAACGCCGGAGCAAAGATTGCCGAGCGAACCCCTGCCAGGTCCGTGGGAAGCGTGTTTCACGCTGGGAACCCAATGGCAGTTCAAGCCGACCAACGAGGACTACAAGACCGGCGGGCAGCTTATCCAGATGCTCATCGAAACCCGGGCCAAGGGCGGCAACCTGTTGATCAACGCCGGCCCCGAGCCGTCCGGCGTGATTCCGTTCGAACAGGAACGCATCTTTCGCGAACTGGGCCTGTGGATGTTCATCAACAGCGAGTCCATTCACGGGGCGCGGCCCTGCAAAGTGATTCGCGAAGGCAACATCTGGTTCACGCAATCTAAAGACGGCAAGTCGGTGTATGTCTTTCTGAGCGAGTTCACCGACAAGAACCGCTGGAAACAGGGCGAGCGCAAGGAAATCCTCCTCAAAAGCTGGCAGGCCACGGACCAAACGCGCATCTCGGTCCTTGGGCAAAACGACAAGGCGGTTGAGTACCGCCCCGATATCGATCCTCAGTCGCGCTTCAAGCAGACCGACGCCGGCCTGGAGATCTCCGTCGTGCGCGCTCAGCGCGTTTACAACAACCGCGCCTGGCCCAACACGGTTGTGGTCAAGCTCGAGAATGTGGAGTTCGTGGCGAACCCGAAGCCGTAGCGTGCGGCGCCCCCTGCAATCAAACACATGAAGAGCGGACAACGAATAGCCAATACAGGACCGGGCGTCGTGTTGGGCCTCTTTTTTGTGTGCCGTGCCGGGCTGCTGGCCGGATTGCTGCTGGCGGTGGGCTTCGCCGCTGCGGCGCGGGGCTCGCCGCGTCATCCGGTTTTCTCCTGGGACACCGTCCCGGTCTGCTTGCATTTCGGCAGCGCCACGCAAATGACCGATGAGCAGATTCAACGCGCTGCTCGGATGTCGAACCTGATCTGTCTGGAAAAGGCGCACGGCCGGCAGACGGACCCGGCGCACCCCGAGCGCGTGGCGGGCGAGGACGCGCGGCGTCTGAAGCAGGCCAACCCGAATGCTCGCGTGCTCATGTATTGGAATACGCTGATCGCCTGGCCGTTCACGTCCTACAATCGCCGCTTCGCCGAAACCCACCCGCCCGACTGGATCCTGCGCGACAGGAAAACCGGCGAGCCGCTGTTAAAAACCAAGCGACGCGACTTCGAGGTGTTTCAATACAACCTGCTCAAGCCAGAGGTGCGCCAGTGGTGGGCGGAGACTATTGGTGGCGCGGTGAAGGAGTTCGGCTTCGATGGGATCTTCATGGACGCGGTCTTGCAGGCCAAGCGACCGGTCTGGCTCCGACGCGGTTGGGGACTCGACAAGGCCGACGATCTGGATGCCGCGGTCATCGATATGATGCAACGCGTCCGGGCGGTCATGGGCCCCGACCGGCTGATCATCTACAACGGGTTTCGCACCAATAGATCCGGCCATGGGAAGGTGAATGCCCACGGCGCACAGTTTCTACCGTACGCCGACGGCGCAATGATCGAGCATTTCGACGGACTTTCGACTGCAACGAAGGAGGATGTGCTGCTCTACTGGCAGATGGCGGCGAAAGCTGCCAAGGCCAACAAGATTGTCGTTTTCAAGTGTTGGCCCGGCCCAGACCTGAACTGGCTGAACAAGGACTTCATGTCCAAACCCGCCGCCGAGAAGGAGGCTATCGCACGTCGCCGGATCGGCTACGCGCTGGCCTGCTACCTAATCGGCGCGCACGAATACAGCTACTTCTGCTACGGCTGGGGATACAACATTGCCGACGGCCAGCTCATCGACTACCCCGAGTATCAGCGCAAACTGGGCGCGCCAAAGGGCGATGCGGTGCGGGAACCAGGCGCCTGGGTCTTTCGGCGCGCATTCAAACACGCCAAAGTGACCGTGAACCTTGAGAAACGGGAATGGGGCATTGAATGGTTGGAAGACTGACAGGCCTTTGTTTGGTCACCGTAAGTCTGGCCGCAACTCTGGCTGGAGCAGACCACTTCACCGCCCAACGCAAAGCGGTGTTGGCCTTGGGCAAACTAACCGCGCCTCCCGCCTGGCAGGAAGCCGCCGACAGGCCCGGCACGCCCAATCTCAAGGCGATCTACTTCGACGCTTTGCCTTGCCAGGGCAGGCCGACAAAGGTCTTCGCTTGGCTCGGCTTCCCAACGAACCACACCAACAAAGTGCCCGGCGTGGCGCTGGTGCACGGCGGCGGCGGAACGGCGTTTAAGGAATGGGTCGAGCGCTGGAACGCCCATGGCTTTGCCGCAATCAGCATCGCGGTCGAGGGGCAAACCGACGAGCGCAACGCAGCCGCCAAAGACCGGGACAACCCCAGCGGCTGGAAACGCCATGCCTGGGCCGGACCTCGGCGGCACGGCATCTACGGCGACTCGGACAAGCCGCTTGCGGACCAGTGGATGTATCACGCCGTGGCGGACACCATCCTGGCCAACTCGCTCCTACGTTCGCTGCCCGAGGTGGACGCGGACAAGGCGGGCGTCATGGGCATTTCCTGGGGCGGCGTGATCGTCAGCACGGTCATCGGGATTGACGACCGTTTCGCCTTCGCCATCCCGACCTACGGTTGCGGCAACCTGGCCGACGCCGCCAACCAATACGGTCGCGCCCTCGGCAACAACCAGCTTTACCGGCAGGTGTGGGACCCGATGGTGCGCATGCAGCGGGCGCACGTGCCGACACTCTGGTTCTCCTGGCCGGGCGACCAGCACTTCCCCCTGGACAAACAGGCCGCGTGTTATCGCGCCGCGCCGGGGCCGCACCTGGTGACGCTCGTTCCCGGGATGAGACACGGTCATGCCGCCGCTTGGCGCCGACCGGAAAGCTACGCGTTCGCCGAAAGCATTGTGCGGACGGGCAAGCCATGGTGTCAGCAAACCGGAATACAGCGAGACGGCTATTGTGTTCGCGTTCAGTTCCGCTGTGCAAAGCCGATCGACAAGGCCGTTCTCATTTCCACAACGGATACGGGTTTCACGGGAAGCCGCCGGTGGACGACAGCGCCAGCTAAACTCAAACAGGAGCAGAACCGCGTGTCTTCCGAGGCGACGCTTCCACCGGGAACCACCGCGTGGTT
>JAGHDA010000224.1 GCA_021160185.1 Verrucomicrobiota bacterium | reverse complement strand
GACCCAGGCCAAGCCCGCCGCGCCGAGCAACGCCGCGTGGAGAAGGAAAGCCGTCGCCGCGGCGAGCGCGCATTGCAGGGCTGCGCCGGCGCGCGCCGCCCGACCCGACCCGTGCGCCGCGCGCCGCCAGCTTGCCCCCAGCCACAGCGCCGTCGGCAGCCAAAGCCATTGAGCGGCCGCGCCCAAGCTGGAAACCCATGCCGGGTAGGGACCGCCCCACAAACGCCCGAACCCGACGAAGCCGGCCAAGGCGAATTGCGCTCCGAAGGCGATCCGCAGGAGCCGCCCTGCGGGCGTCTCGCCGCTGGTGAACCGGGGGAGCAAATAAAAGACGGCCGCCGCCGCCAGCGCTCCGAACCAGCCCAACAACAAGTTTCCGGCGAACCAGCCTTGAATCGCTCCTTGCATCACCCCCCGCAGCGGAGCCGCGACGCATCCCGCCGCGGCGAATACGGCGGACCAAGGCAACGCAAGCAGCGCCGCCGCCGCCCACCATGCCGAAGGATAGAGCCCTGCGCCCGCGGAGCGGCGGCAAGCGGCGAGCAGAGGGCCGGCGACAAGGGCGTACGCCCCGCCCATCCCCAAAAGGAGACCCGGCGGGGATTCAAGCCACGGAACCCCCGACCCGGCGCCGGCCAGAATCGCCGTCGCGCCGGCGAGCGCGCCCACGTTCCAGAGAATGATTCCCAGAAGCATCATCCCTCCGTCCGGCCGGCGCATCGGCGCCAGCCGCCACAGCAACGTCGCCGCCGCGGCCAGTCCCGCTGTCACGCCGAAGCCGTAGAGCAGCGCCTGTTCCGCCGCCGCGCGGAGCCTGCCGAACAACAGCCACGGCGCGCTCTCGGACAGGCCGGGCGCTTGGAGAACCAGAAGCGCAAGGAATTCCAGCGCCGCTCCTGCCGCAAGCCACAGGAAGGCCGTCGCCGCCATTGCCGTGATCGGCGCGCGCAGCGCGAGCCGGACGGCTTCGCTCGCCGGAGCCCTTGAGGACTCGGGCGCGGCGGCCGCCGACTCGGCTTTGGCAAGCTTGCCGTTCATGGTCGCTTGGGGTCTCCTGCGCCGGCGGGTTTGGCCCGCCGGGCCTCGACGCGAGCCAGCCGGGTCAACAACCGGGCCCGCCCGGCGGCCGGGTCGCGCCATTCCCGAGCCATCAAGCGCATGGCGGCGCGGATTCCGATCCCATTTGTTTCCAGCGCCTGGCGTTCCGCCGCCCGGGTTGCGGCCAGCCGTCGCTCCCGGTCGGCGCGGGTCGCCGCGTCCAGGTCCGGCGCGGGAAATACCCGGAACAGAAGCCATGCAGCCAGCGGCGGCCCGAAGAGGAGCGCCCCCCACGCCGCCCATCCGCGCGGCGCGGCGACTGGTTTGCGAAGTGTTTCCTGTTTCTCCGTCATGTCGAGCCGGTTGTTCGGGTTGAAGAGTCGCTCCGTTCGCCGGGAACTTTCCCGCGCGCCGCCCACAGGATCAGGCCGCCGAGGAAGAGGATAGCCGCCGCGTCTGTCGCCCATCCCGCGCGCGCCGAGCCGGCCTCGATCACATAGAAGCGCGTTGCCAGCCAATGCCCCGCCGCCATGATGATCCCGGTCGGGGCCATCCACGCGGTCGAGATGCGGGCGGCTCGTCTGAGGAAGACGAGGCCGGGAATCGCCACGTGGAACGCGATCCACAGCGCCGCCGCCGCGGAGCCGAACGCGGCCAGGCGCGCGGCGTACCAGTCTTCCTCCCGGGGAATGTGGGCGCTCCACACGATGAGGTACTGGGCGAACTCGATGTAGCCGTAGAAAAGCGTGAGGGCGAGCGTCATCTTGCCCATGTCTTGCAGGGCCGCTTCGCTGGGAGCGCCGGCGGCGCCGGAGCGCAGGTCCCTGAGTCCAAGCAGATGGAGGGCGGCCGAGCCGCTCCAGGCGGCCGCCGCGAAGAAGGCGACCCCGCACATTGTGGAGAACCATCCCGGGCTCAGGGCTTGGAGCCAGAGCGTCGCCGCGGCCGTCAGGCTCAAGCCGTAGAGGATCAGGCTTGCGGCCCCCTCGCCCCGGCGCGTCTCCTGGGCGTCTCTTCTCCGGCGCGCCGCCAGGAGGGTCCAGAGCCCCAGACAGGCCAGGCTGCCCGCGGCCCATCCGGCGCGGCCGAAGGGCGGCGCCGTTTCAGAGGCGCCGGCCATCCAGGGATAAAGGCGCGGCGTCCATGCAAGGATGGGGATGAAGCCCGCCGCGCCGAGCGCGAGCGAAGCCAAGGCCAACCGGCGGGCGGCGCTCCGGAATCCTGCAAACCACCGGCTGCCGAGGGTTTCTTGGAGAAGGAGGTGGAACAACGCCCCAAGCCCCACGCTCAGCCAGAACAGTTCCGCCACAAGCCAGGAACGCAGCGTCTGCTCGGGGGCCGCCGCCGTTGCCGCCGCTCCGCCCGCCAGCCCGAGCGCGGCAAGGCCCAGCGCCGCCGCCCGCTCTCTCCGGCGGAGAGGAGCGGCTTGCGAAGCGGCGATTTGTTTCGACGCGGCGGCGTTCATCTTCCGTCGTTTTTTCGCGGATTTTCTCCGCCCTGCGGAGGCGCCGCCTCGGCGGGAGCCGCCAGGCGGCTCAGCTCCAGGGCGCGGACATAGGCGGCGATGGCCCATCGGTCGTCGGGCGGGATCCGCGCCCCCTGGGCCGGCATCAGGTTCCATCCGCGCGTGATTCGGTCGAAGATTTGGCCGTCGGGCATCCGGATGATGCGGGGCTCGTGCAGATTTGCGACCACGGCCAGGCCGTAGCTGGTCGCCGCGCCCTTGCCGTCCCCCGCGGCCCCGTGGCAGACGGCGCAGAAGGCGTTGTAACGTTGCCGCCCTCTTTCCAGGAGCGCGGGCGTGACCGGGCAGGGCAGAGCCGCGACGTAGTTGGTGGTTCCCGGGAGAAGGCCGGTTTCTTCGGGGCCGGGAGAAGCCGGCGCGTCCTGGGCGATCGTTCCGGGAACCGGCGCGCGCGAGCCTCGCCCGTCGGGGAAGAAGTCCGATGGCTCCTGGGGACGCAAGAGCGGTTGGCGGGCCATGTCGGGGAAGATCTCCAGGGGGGAACGCTCGCTCTGGCGGCCCCGCAGGCCCGCCAGGCCGAGCGTCCACAGGATTAGGATTGTCAGCGTGGCCCAGAAATAGCGCATCGTTTCAACCGGCGGAAATTCTTGCCGTCGCTTCGGCGCCCAGCTCCCGGAGCCGGCGCTTGATCAATTCTTCCGAGTCGGCCTCTTCGGGAGCGGCGAGGAGGATCCAACGATCCGGTTGGGGAAGCAGGGGCGCGCCGGCCGCGCTTCGGCCAAGGCCCGCATGATGGACAAAGCCGGCCGCGGCTCCGAAAGCGCCGAGGAGAATTGCCAGCTCGAAGGCTATCGGGAGGGCTGGGGCCCAATGGAACATCGGCTTGCCTCCCACGAGCAGCGGGTAGTCGTAGGCGTTGGCATACCACACCAGGGCGAAGCCGAGCGCCGCGCCCGCCGCCGCCCCGGCCATCGCCCACCAACCGATCGGCGTTCGGCCGAAGCGCTCTTCCCGCGGCGGCTTGGGGGGATAGGGGCAGATCAGTTCCGGTCGCCGGCCTTCTTGCTCGAGACGGCGAAGGGCCTCGAGCGCTTCGGCTTCCGAGGAGAAGCGCCCCGCCCAGGCCCCCGCCGCTTGCTCCGGCGGGGGCGGAGCCTGATCGGAAGCCGGCTCGGCCCGGCGACGCGCTTTCCGGTCCGGAGCAGGGACGCGTTCGTCGTGTTCTTCCGCCGTGACCGCCGCGGTTTCCGAAATCCCGATCGCCGGCAGAAAGCGCACGAAAAGCAGAATGCCCAGGCCGAAAAATCCCAAGCTGCCCAGGAAAGTCAGCGCGTCGATCCACGTGGCCCGGTGGCCGCCCCAGTCAGCCGGCAGGAAACCGGAGCCGAGCGCGCCGACCACGATGCCCCATCGTTCCAGCCACATGCCGACGTTGATCAGGACAGCGACGATCCATGCCCATGTCGGATTGCGGCGCACGGCGCGGAACCAGAAGAGCTGAGGCGCGAGGGCGTTGCAGAAAATCATCGCGAGGAATTGGGGGGCGCAAGGTCCGGCGACCCGCCGCCAGAAAGCGCTCCGTTCGTACGCGTCCGCGCCGAGCGGCACGGCGATGATTTCCACCAGATAGGCATAGGCCACCATCAGCCCCATGGCCAAGGTCGCCTTGCAAAGCGCGTCGATGTGCCGCAGGGTGATCGCCTTTTCCAGGCCGCACCAACGCCGGATCGGGATCAGGATCGTGAGCGTCATGGCGCAACCTGAAAAAATGGCGCCCGCCACGAAGTAGGGAGGAAAGATGGTCGAATGCCACCCGGGCAACTGCGAGGCGGCGAAGTCCAGCGAGACGATCGAGTGGACTGAGATCACCAGCGCCGTGGCCAAACCGGCCAGGATAAGGACGGTTTTCTCGTAGTGCCGCCACTGATCCATCGTCCCGCGCCAGCCCAACGCCAGCAGGCCGTAGATTCGTCGTCGCCGTCGCGACCGGGTTCGGTCCCTGAGCATCGCCAGATCCGGCAGCAGCCCCAAATGCCAGAAGAGGAGCGAGACGGTGAAGTAAGTCCCTATGGCAAACACGTCCCACATCAGCGGGGAGCGGAATTGCGGCCAGAGGGCGTTGGCGTTGTGGACGGGGGCGAGCCACCATGCAAACCACGCCCGTCCCAGGTGGATCAAAGGGAAGGCGGCGGCGCAAAGCACCGCCAGCAGCGTGGCGGTCTCCGCCGTTCGGTGGATCGAGGTTCGCCAGGGCTGGCGCATGAGGCGCAGGATGGCCGAGATGAATGTGCCGGCATGGCCGATTCCGATCCACCAAACGAAATTCACGATGGCCCAGCCCCACATAACCGGTTGGTTCAACCCCCAAAGGCCCAGGCCTTCCAACAGGAGGCGGGTTGTCGCCGCCGTCCCGAGCGCCAGGAAGACCGCGCAGATCGCCGCCGCCGCGCCCCAGCCGCGGGGCGCGCCCCGCTCGATTGCCCGGAATCCGATCTCGGCAAGCTCTTCCGGCTCGGGCGGCTTTTCCAAAAGCCCGCCTTTGTTCGGCGGCGGAAGCCCGGCCGAAGCGCGCGCGGATTCAGATGGAAACGGCGAGGCGGTCATGACGGAGACGGAGCGGGTTTAGAAACGTCGCCGACGCGCGCCGCCATCCGGCGCTCGATCGCAACGACTCGGGGATTGGGATTGCCCTTGCTTGCCAGGTAGGCCACGCGCGGCCGCGTCCCCAGCGATTCGAGGACGCGGAACGCCCGGGGATCCCGGTGCATCCGGGCCGCTCGGCTTTGCGGGTCGTTCAGGTTGCCGAAGACGACGGCGCCGGCCGGGCACGCCTGCTCGCAGGCCGGAGCGACCTCGCCGTCGCGAAGAATTGCCTCCACAGGGGAGGAGGCGGCGAGTTTCTTGCGAACCTTGGCCTCCTCGATGCGCTGGACGCAGAAGGTGCATTTTTCCATCACGCCGCGCATCCGCACGGTGACCTGGGGGTTGGCGTGGAGACGGAAAAGTTCCCGCGGCTCGCGAGAAGAGGAAGGCTCCCTGCCGGCGGTTCCGTCCGAAGCGGCGGCCGGGCTTGGCGCGCCGAAGGCGGTTTGCCACGCGGTGCGCGCAAGGTAATCGAAGAAATTGAAGCGCCGCACTTTGTACGGGCAGTTGTTGGAACAATATCTTGCCCCGCCGCATCGGTTGTACACCATCAGGTTCAGGCCCTGCGCGTCATGAACGGTGGCGTTGAATGGGCAGACGTATTCGCACGGAGCGTCTTCGCAATGCTGGCAGAGCATCGGCAGGCGGATCGGCCGCGCCGCCTCTTCCGCTCGGGGCAGGCGGTACCGCTCGATCCGAATCCAGTGCATCTCACGGCGGCGCAGAACCTGGTCTTTGCCGACGACCGGGATATTGTTCTCGGCCTGGCAAGCGATTACGCAGGCGCCGCAGCCGACGCACGCGTTCAGGTCGATCGCCATGCCCCATTGGCAGGGCTCCTGCGCGGCGCGCTCGGCGAGGGGATTCTCGTACAGGCGGCGGGCCGCCGTCCGGGGCCTCTCTTTCTGGAAGAGCGGGAGGCTGTCCAGGTCCCAGTGGCCCTGGACGCACGCAAGGCGCGCCTTGCGGCCCGTCGGCTCCACGCGCGCAGAGAAGAGCTGATACGTTTCCGAATCCGGACGCAGGGGATAAAGATTGACCCCGCGTCCAGAGCCGACCCGGCCCGCGCGGGTTCGGCCCCAGCCCAGGGCGGCGGCGGCCGCGCCTTCGGGCATGGCCGGTTCGATCCAGACCGGCAACTCGAGGGCGCGCTCGCCGATCCGAAGGCGCGCCGTCGGCGCTTCCGCGGTTTCCGGATCCCACGGAGCCAGGCCAAGCCGGCGCGCCGTTTCCGGGCCCAGAAGCAGAGCGTTTTCCCAGGCCACTTGCGTGAGGGGATCCGGGGCCTCGAGGAGCCACGCGTTGTTCGCCCAGCGTCCGTTGCCGACCTTCAGGTCGCGGCGAAGGGTAAGCTCGATGGGGCCGGTCTCCGGCGTTTGCTCGAGCGCTTTCCGGAGCGTAGCGAGGGCCGCTTCCCAACGCGGCGCGGGCGCGATTGGTTTCGGGGCCGCTCCTTCCCAGAAACCTTGCTGCAGAATCCGCCGCCAGGCCGCCTCGAAGTCCCTCGCGCCAAGCGCCTCCCGGAAGGTTTGCCGGACGAGGCGGAGGGGATCGGTCTCGGGCAGCCCGCCCAAGCGCGCAAGGAATTCAATCGCTGTCGCGCCTCCGAACAACGGCTTCACGCCAGGCTGAACGACGCACCAGCTCCCGTCCGAGGTCCGGCAATCGCTCCATGACTCGAAGGGGTGCGCTTCCGGAAAGTGCCACTGACAATAGGGGAACGTCTCATCTTCGTAAGAGGCCAGGCGGAGAACTTCGCCCGCCTTTCGCAGCGCCCCGGGCCAGTCCTGGCTTCCCGGCGCGGCGTAGACCGGGTTTGCGCCCAGGATGATCAGCGCGCGGACTTCGCCTTTCTCGAGGCGGCTCAGGAGCTCCGCGGCGGAGGCGGCCGGCGCGGAGGGTTCCGGGAGAAGGTCGAGCGCGCGGCCCGGCGCGCCCAGCCGCATGTTCAGCGTCCATGCGATCAGGTGAATTTCCGGAGGTTGGCGGCTTCCGGCCCAGACGAGGGCCCGGCCCCGGCGCGCGGCCAGATCCTCCCAACACGCCTCCACCCAAGCGCGAGCCAAGGAATCCAGCCCAGCGGCCGCCCGTTCGAGCGGAAGGGCGCGGAACGCCTCCCACGGCTCGCCTTGGGCGTCCGCGGCGGCTAGTTGGAGCAGCCGCGCCGCCGCCGCCCGCAAAAGGCTCGGCCGCAGACCGAGCCGGTGATCGGCCCGCTCGCCTGTGAGCGAGGCTTGCGTTTCCAGGGCGTAGAGTCGGAACGGATCCCTGCCCGCGCCAAGACGGCGGGCGTTGGCCAGCGCCCGCGTCCAGAGCCAGGCCGCTTCCTCCTCGCCTACCAGGTCGGCGTCCAGCGCCAGCACGCGCGAAGCCCTTTCGGGATGGGGCAGGGGGCGCGCGGCGCGTCCGAAAAGCGTTTCGATCGCTCGCCGGCCGGGATTCGGCGCGGCCGACCATTCGTGCCAGGAAGCTTTTGGAAATTGGGCGGCTAGGATTCGCAAAAGGCGATCGCGCGTAGGCGAGGGGCGTCTTTCCACAAGGAAGGCGAGCCCGCGGCCTTCCTCCTGGCGGAATCGCGCGCCTAACGAAGCCAGGTAATCCCAGGCTGTCTCGCGGGAGACTGTTTTGCCGTCGCGCGCGAAGCGGCGGGCGCGGTCCGGATCGTACAAGCTCAGAATGGCGGCCTGGGCGAAAGCGGGCGCGCCGCCCCAGTTTGGATGGTCGGGGCCGCTCAAGGCGCGGTGGAGCGGATGCCGCGGGTTGCCTTCGACCTTGATCGGCCGGCCTTCGTAGCACTTGAGCAGCAGAGGGACAGCCTCTTCCTCGCCTGGCAGACAGGCGGCGTAGAAGCGCGCGGCGTCGTGGGCGTAGCCTTCAGGCGGGGAGAGAAACGGAATGAGCTCTTCTTCCGGCCGACGGCACCCGGTGAGGCCCGCCCCGGCCAAGAGCATGGAAGCGGACATCAGCTCCATGAACCGGCGGCGGGAGAGGCCGGCGGCTGCAAAGGGGTCGTCGCCCGCAGGATCGGCGGGTCCGCGGCGGGTTGCGTTGTCGGCTTTCTGCCTCATCGGTGGCACGCCGAACAATCGGTCAGTCGCCGGACGCTCCATCTTCGCGCAAGGGCTTTGCTGAGGGCCGCGCCTTCTTCGCCCTTGGGGGGGGTCCAGGTCGGATCGAACACCTTCTCCAGCGGACGCAGGCGCGTTTCCGGGGCGCGGTGGCAGTCGAGGCAAAAGCGCATGCTCAGCGACTTTTCCTCGCGGGTGCGGTCCGTCCGGTCCACTCGGCCGTGGCATTCCACGCACGCCACGCCTCGACGCAGATGAGCCGCGTGACTGAAAGCGACATAGTCCGGCAGCGCATGGACGCGGATCCAGGGCAAGGGGCGCTCGGTCTGAACCGCTTCCTGGAGAGGCGCCAAGCGCGGATCGTCTATCAGGATTTGGTTGTGGCAGTCCATGCACGTCGAGGCGGGGGGCAGGTTGGCGCGCTCCGCCCGTTCCGCCGCGTCGTGACAGTAGCGGCAGTCCATCCCTAATTCTCCAACATGGGTTCGATGGGAGAAGGCGACCGGCTGGATGGGGGCGTAGCCGACGCGGGAGTATTCGGGGGTGAAGTAGTACGCCAGAGCCGCCGCCGCCGCGCCGAGGGAAACAAGCGCGGCCGCCGCGATATGCCGCGGCGTTCGCGCGGTCGGCTTGGGAACGCTTCCCCGCATTTTTCCCTTCGGCGATCGGATCTCCGGCGCGGCCGCCGCCGCCCGGCTCGCTCAAGGCGTTTAGCCTGCCTTGCCCGCCCCTCGAACGCAACCTAAAGCGCTCGACAGGCGGGTCTCGCTCGCGCATTCTGACGGCCGCGCAAGCACAGAGAGCTTTTGGGCGCAACGCAGGCGCGCAGGGGCCGTCCCGGGCGCAGAGCGCGAAGCGAAGCCATGATTGACGATGATTTCATCAGTTTTCAGTGCCCGCATTGCGGCGGGAGCGTGGATTACCTGAAAGAGTTCGCAGGCACGGTCCAGGGATGTCCGGGCTGCGGGGGAAACGTGGTTGTGCCCGAGGCTGACGGTCAGCCGGGCAAGCCGTTGCCGCTGCCCATCCAAACCCCGCGGCTGCTGCTCCGTCGCCTCCACGCCAGGGATTGGAAGGACCTGCTCGAGTTTCTGGCGGATCCGGACGTTTATTACTACGAACCCGGAGAGCCGATGGACGAGGCCCGGCTTTGCGCGTGGCTGGAGGCGGACCAGGGGAGGAATTTCGCCGCCGGCCAGCCGCTTTACCTCGCCGTGACGCGGCGGGAGGACGAGAAGACGGTCGGCGTCCTTAGGCTCCAATTCGAAGACGCAGCGCACCTGGTCGCTTCGGTGTGGGTTCGCGTCCATCCCCGGTTTCAGCGCCAGGGGCTGGCCGTTGAGGCGTTGCAGGGCCTCTTCAAGTTTTGCTTCGAGGGCATCGGCCTGCATCGGTTGGTCGCCTCGTGCGACAGCCGCAACGAGGCGGCCGTTCGCATGCTGGAAAAGGCGGGCATGCGCCGCGAAGGCGAGTTTCTCCAGGACCGCCTGGTCGACGGCAAGTGGGCGGACACATGCTACTACGCCCGCCTGGCCCGCGAGCCGGCGCCTGCGGGAGAATAGGGCGTGTCAAACGCCCCCGGCGCGCCGCTCGAACCCGCGCCGGCGCGGCCGTGCGGCTTCGTTTCGCTTTCCTCCTCGAAAAAAGCGCGGGGGGCTTCTAACTTGAGCGGCGTTGGGCCGAAAAAAAACGAAGAGGAAAAAAAGGACCGATCCGCCTGCAGAGGAGCCGAAGCCGCGGGCGGAACCGCCTCCTGAGCGGACGGCGCCGCGGGGCAAGCGTTGGCTGTTCCGGGCGGTCGCGTTGTGCCTGCCCCTGGCGGTCCTGGCCGCCGCCGAGTTGGGGATGCGCCTGGCCGGATACGGGTATCCGACGACGTTCTTCGTCCCGACCCAAATCGACGGCAAGCGGGCGTTGATCACCAACGAGCGGTTCGGGTGGCTTTTCTTCCCGCCCAAGATCGCGCGCACGCCCACGCCGTTTGCCTTTTTCCCTGAAAAGGGGACGAACACCTGTCGCATCTTTCTCTTCGGCGAGTCCGCGGCCTTGGGCGATCCGCGGCCGGGATGCGGAGTGTGGCGGTTCCTGGAAGTTCTGCTCCAGGAGCGCTATCCCAAGACAAAATTCCAGGTGATCCCGGCGGCCATGACGGCGGTCAACTCCCATGCTCTCCGTTTGATTGCGGCCGAGTGCGCGCGATTGGGGGGCGACGCGTGGGTGATCTACGCGGGCAACAACGAGATGATGGGCCCTTACGGAGCGGCCGGCAAGCTCGGCGCCAAGGCGCCGGATGTCCGCTGGGTCCGGCTCGTCCTGGCTCTCAAGCGCTTTCGATTGGGCCAGTGGCTGGCGGCGGCGGCGCGGCGGCTCGGGGGAGGAGCGCCTGCGAAGTGGCAGGGCATTCGGACCTTGTCGGACGTTCGGATCCCGCCCGACGCGTCGGCGCGCCGGCGCGCGGCGGCCAATTTCCGCGCCAACTTGCGGGCGATGCTTGGTTGCGCCCGGCGCGCGGGCGCGCCGGTGTTGCTGAGCACCGTGGCGGTCAACTTGCGGAATTGCGGGCCGTTCGGTTCGTTGGGAACCAACGGGCTTCCTCCGGCTCGCCGGGATGAGTGGATCAAACTGACGGCGGCGGGGACGAATGCGTTGGCGCGCACCAACTTTCTCGCGGCGATGGAGGCGTTTCAGAAGGCGGCCGCTGTCCACCCCCAAGACGCCGCCACGCAGTTTCGCTTGGCCAGGTCGGCCTTGGCGGCGACGAACTCCGAGGCGGCGAGGGCCGCGTTCCTCCGCGCGCGCGATTTGGACACGCTTCCCTTCCGGGCCGATTCCTTGATCAACGGGGTCGTTCGCGAGGAGGCGTCGGAAGCGGCCGGGTTTGTGGACGCCGCGCAGGAGATGGGCAAAGGCGAGCCGACGGGGCTGCCGGGCGAGGAGAGCTTTTACGAGCACGTGCACCTGAACTTTGAAGGAAATTATCGGTTGGCGAGGGTGTTTGCGAAGGGATTGGCTCCGCTGCTGCCTGAAAGATTTAAAGCCGAGGCCCGATCCGGCTGGGCTGATTTCGACACCTGCGCGCGGCGCTTGGGGTTGACGGACTGGAACCGCGCCGCCGTTTACGAGACCATGCTCAATCGCATCCAGGGCCCGCCCTACACCAGCCGCCCTTACCATCTTCGCAACGTGGCCTCCCTCATGATCCGCCTGGCTTTGACGCGTCAGAAGCTCCAACCCGCGGCTTATTTCGACGCGCGAGCTGTGTACGAGGACGCCGTGCGCCGCCGTCCCGACGATCCCTGGCTTCGTGAAAACTTCGGCGAGTTTCTCGAGGCCAACAACCAATATGAGGACGCCCTGAAGCAGTGGGAGGTCTTGGGCAAGCTTTGGCCGTGGCATTTCCTGCCGAAGTTTTATCAGGGGCGGGCTTTGGCGAGGTTGAAGCGTTACGAGGAGGCTTGCGCGATGCTTGATGCCGTTCTGGCGCAGCGGCCCGATTTCCTTCAGGCCCGTCTGGAGCTTGGCCTCATTGAGGCCCGCCAAGGGCGTTACGCCGAAGCGGAGAAGGTTTTCCGGACCCTGCTTCAGGATCACCCCGAATCGGGGCTCTTGTATTTAAATCTGGGCGACGTGGTCGCTGCGCAAGGGCGGCGGGAGGAGGCCTTCAAGGATTTGAAAAAGGCCGTCGAACTGAGCCCCAATTCGTGGAAAGCGCGCTACTTGTACGGCGTCGAGCTGGCTGCGCGCGATCAAGTGGCCGAGGCGGCGAGGCAATTCGCCGCCGCGGCGCGGCTTCGACCCGATTATCCGCTGGCCTTTTTGAATCTGGGGGTGGCGTTGGCCAAGCTCAACCGGCCGATCCAGGCGGCTCAGGCCTTCCAACGGGTCCTGGAGTTGGATCCCCAGAACCAGAAGGCCCAAAAGTATCTGGAGATGATCCAGGAGCTGCTCCAGAAGGCCGCCCCTGCCGAGTCGCCGCCTGCCGGGGGAAAGGAAGGAGGCTCTTGAGCCGCCGGGCGCGAGCGGTCTTTCCGCTTTGCTTTTCGCCGAATTGATGTTCAATTTCCGGCATGCAACGAAAACGCATTGCCCTATGGTTCGGCGCCGCGGCGGCGGCTGTATGCCTGAGCGTCGGGGCGGGAGAAAAGGCGCCTCCCATCCGCGGGCCCATCGGCCTCCAG
>JAGHDA010000294.1 GCA_021160185.1 Verrucomicrobiota bacterium | reverse complement strand
AGCCCGAAGCCGGCGGCCACTCCGATCAGCCCCACCACAAGGCTCTGCCCCAAGAAAATGCTCATCACCTGCCTGTTGGTCGCCCCCAACGCTTTGAGCGTGCCGATCTCCCGCGTCTTCTGAACCACGAAGGTGATCAACGCGCTGCAAATCCCGAACGCGGCCACAATCGTGATGAAGAAAAGCAGGTAGAACATCATGTTCTTCTCCACCACCAGGGCCTCGAGGATCGCCGAGTTCTCTTCCATCCAGGTCGTGATCCGATACCGCGGCCCCAAGGCCCGGCGCAGTTCTTCCCGGGCTAGCTGAGCCTGGTTCGGATCGCGCAGGGCCACAAAAATCCCGTGAACCGAATTGCGCAAACCGTAAAGATCCTGCGCGTTGGCCAGCGAACAAAGCATGAACGAAGCGTCAAAGTCATGGAAGCCCACCTCGAAGATCCCCTTCACCTCGTAGTCGTCGGCCAACGGCGCTTCTTCGCTCCCTTCCCGGCGGCTCTGATCCCAGTCCTCGAACTGCCGCACCGAGTAAATCGCCAAATGGTCCCCCACCCATACGTCCAGCGCCGCCGCAAGCTGACTGCCTAGAATGACGGTGTAGCCGCGCAGATCGTTCGTCCCGGCCGCCACATGGTCCAGCAACTCGCTTACCTGCGGCTCCAACTTGGGATCGACTCCCCGCATGATCGGGACCAGATAGCGCGGATTGCCCTCCCGCGGCTCGGTCTTGACCATCACCTGCCCCATCACGTACGGCGCCGCCCCTTTCACGAACCGGTTGGTCCGGACCTTCGCCATCACCGCCTCGTAGTCGTGCATCGGCGCGTCGGGCAGCTCGATGCGGATGTGGGCGTTGAAAGCCACCAACTTGTCCCGCAACTGCTTGTCGAAGCCGGTCATCACCGCGATGACCACAATCAGCACCGCCACGCCGAGCGTCACCCCGAGGATGCAGATCAGGGTGATCACCGAAACGAACGTGCGTTTCGGCCTCAGGTATCTCAGCGCGAGCATCAGCTCGAACGGCAGGCGCGACATAGCGGGCGCAGCCTAAGCAACCCAGCCCGCTTCTGTCAAACTAGCCCGCGCCGCGCCCGCGCTCCGAGGAGACAAAACGCAGCCCCCGGGGCAACAGAGCGGACCTTTCCTGGAACCGCCGAGGCAACGACACGGACGGCCGGCGCGGGGCGCCTCGCCTCGCCGGAACGAATCCGCTCTGGCGCGTTTTTCCCGCGCCCTCTACACTCCGGCCCTATGACACACGCGCTCTTCCCGCCGAGACGCCGGCAGGCCCTCGCGACGGCGGCGATCTGCCTGGCCGTTGCGTTCTCCCTCCGCGCCGCCGACTTGCGGCGTTTCAGCAACGGCTACGAAATACCCAGCGAAGGCTACTGCGACCAACCCTACATTGTCGTGCTGCCCAATGGGAACTGGTTGTGCACGCTAACCACCGGCAAGGGCCGCGAAGGCCAGCGAGGCCAGCACGTGGTCGCCGCCATCAGCAAGGACCAGGGGCGCACGTGGTCCAAGCTAATCAACATCGAACCCGCCGACGGGCCGGAGGCTTCCTGGGTTGTGCCCCTGCTCACTCCTTGGGGTCGCATCTACGCCTTTTACGACTACAACGGCGACAATGTGGGCCACGGCAATCCGGCTTTCCGCCATCCCAGCCGCGGGGCCGTCTACCGCGCGGACATGCTGGGCTGGTATTGCTACCGGTACAGCGACGACGGCGGGCGCGCCTGGTCGGCCAAGCGGTATCGCTTGCCGATGCCCCTGGCCGAATGTGACCGGCGCAACGACTGGCGAGGGCGCATCCAGATCTTCTGGGGGATCGACAAGCCAAAGAGGGAAGGAGGGGCGGCGTTCTTCGCCTTTACGCGGCTCGGCCGCTACATCCTTGATGAGGGCGAAGGTTGGCTTTACCGCTCCGACAACATCCTGAGCGAACGCAATCCTGAGCGCATCCGCTGGACCTTGCTCCCGGAGGGCGGGCGGGGCATCCGCAACGAGGCCTTCGGATCCGTGCAGGAGGAGCACAACCTCGTCCCTCTGGGCCATAATCGGCTTTACTGCGTGTACCGCACGACCATGGGCTTCCCTTGCCATGCCTACAGCGAGAACGGCGGCCGCGCCTGGTCGAAGCCGGAGCCGATGACCTACACGCCCGGCGGGCGCGTCGTTCGTCATCCGCGCGCGTGCCCCAAAGTATGGCGGACGCGGGAGGGTCGTTATCTGTTCTGGTTCCACAACAACGGGGAAAAAAGTTACAATGTCGGTCGTCTTTACGGCAGCCGGAACATCGCCTGGCTCAGCGCCGGGCGCCTGGTCAACGGCCTTCTCCACTGGTCGCAGCCCGAGATCGTGCGCTACTGCGCGAACCCGCTGCGCGGGTGCAGCTATCCCGATCTGGTTGAAGACGGCGGGCGGTTCTTCATTTCCGCCACCCAGAAAAGCGAGGCGCGCGTAGCTCCCATCGATCCGCAGTTGCTGCGGGATCTTTGGCGTCAACACGAGCTTCGACAAACGGCCCGCGAAGGCCTGGCGCTGGATCGCAGCCCGAAAGCCGAGAGCGGCGCGCGTTCCTGGGAAGCGCCCATGCCGCGTCTGCCCAATCTCGCCCAGGGCGGGGGCTTCACTGTGGAGCTCTGGCTGCGCCTGCCCGACGCGACCCCCGGCCGCGTCCTGCTCGATTCCCGTTCCCGAAGCGGCGGCGGCCTGGTCGCGGCCACAGGCGAGCGGAACACCGTTTGGCTGGACATGTTCGACGGCCGGCGCCGGGCCGGTTGGGACAGCGATCCCCACCTGGTCACACCCAACCGGCTCCACCACGTGGTGTTCATCGTGGACGGAGGGCCCAAGGTGATTTTGGCGGTCGTGGACGGACGGCTGTGCGACAGGGGGCGGGATGACTGCCGTCCTTACGGGTACGGCCGTTTTGTCCAAAGCCGCTACCTCAGCCGATTTTCGGAGAACCGCCTGGGAACGCCCGAGCTGGGGAACGTCGGCGGCGGCCCCGCGCTCCGGATGGCGCCTTGGGTCCAAAGGATCCGGATATACAATCGCCCTTTGCGCGTCTCCGAAGCCGTCGGCAATTTCCGCGCGGGGCCGTGAGGGCTGCCGGGCGCGGCGGCGACCTCAGGAGCGGAAACGAATGAGAATGACGTCGCCGTCCTGGACGAGGTAATCGCGGCCCTCGACCCGATAATGTCCCGCTTCACGCGCGCGGGGGACCGACCCGGCTTCGGCCAAGGCGCTCCAGGGAACCACCTCGGCGCGGATGAAGCCTTCCTCCATATCCGTATGGATGCGGCCTGCGGCGGAGGCGACGCCAGTGCCGGCCGGGATCATCCAGGCTCGGGCTTCCTTCTCGTTGAAGGTAAAGAAGGTAATAAGATCGAGCAGCCGGCACGCTTCACGGATGAGACGATCGCCGCCCGGGGCGTCCAGCCCCAGTTCCCGGAGGTATTCGGCGGCCTCCTCTTTGTCCAGCTCGCCCAGCTCGCTTTCCAACCCGGCGCTGAGGGCCACGGTCGGCGCGCCGTAAGCCTCCGCGGCGTGGCGGCGGGCCCGGGCGGCGAGCGGCCCGCCTTCCGAAGCGGCGTCGGATTCGGCCACATTCGCGGCAAAGAGAATCGGCTTGTCGGTAAGAAGGAAAAAGTCGCGTCGGATGTCCGCCGCCTCCGGAGGCGTTTCCGCGGCGCGGGCGGGCTTGCCGGCGTCAAGCCGCTCGCGAATCACGGCCAGGAGTTCGACGGCCCGGACGGCGCGTTTGTCGCCCCGCTTGGCGTCCTTGCGCGCCTTTTCGAGCTGGCGGTCCACGCTTTCCAGATCGGCCAAGACCAGCTCGGTCATGACAATGTCGATGTCGCGAACCGGGTCCAACTCGCCCGGCGCATGGGGCACGTCCGGCTCCTCAAAGCAGCGGACCACGTGGACCAGGAGATCCACTT
Organism: Verrucomicrobiota bacterium; assembly: GCA_021160185.1. Classification (GTDB taxonomy): domain Bacteria; phylum Verrucomicrobiota; class Verrucomicrobiia; order Limisphaerales; family CAZBKV01; genus JAGHDA01. Next base: position 19,048 of record JAGHDA010000294.1, on the reverse strand, counting down.
CGCGAATGTGGCTGAGGAAGCGGTTCCCGAGTCCTTCGCCGCGGGAGGCTCCGCGGACCAGGCCGGCGATGTCCACAAACTCAACGGCGGCGGGCACGCGCCGTTCCACGCCGGCGATTCGGGCAAGCGCATCGAGGCGGGGATCCGGCACGGGAACCACGCCCAAGTTGGGCTCGATGGTGCAGAAGGGATAAGCCTCGGCCTGGGCCTGCCGCGCCCGGACCAGGGCATTGAAGAGCGTTGACTTGCCCACGTTGGGCAATCCGACGATACCGGCTTTCCACATGAACAGCGCCTCCTTTCCGCTCCCGAGCGTAGCCGGCAAAGGAGCTGGAGGCGAGATCAACTTCCCTCCGCCAACCGCCGCATCCGAAGGCGCAGCTCATCCAGCCCCTCGCCGCTCAACCCTGAAACGGCCGCTACGGGAACCTCGCCAAGGCGGCGGCGCAGCGACTCCAGATTCGCCGCCGCTTCCGGCTGATCCATCTTGTTGGCCACGACGAGGCGGGGGCGGTCCAGCAAGCCGGCGTCGTAAAGCCGAAGCTCCTCCAACAAATGGGCGTAATCCTCCCACGGTTTGCGGCCCTCGCTCCCAGGCGTGTCCAGGACGAACAACAGCGCCCGGCAACGGCGGATATGGCGCAAGAAGGCGTGGCCGAGGCCCACATTTTCCGAAGCGCCCTGGATCAGCCCCGGCACATCGCAAAGCCGGAGGCGGAACCAGTCCTCATATTCCACCACGCCCACATGGGGATAAAGAGTCGTGAAAGGGTAAGGGGCGATTTTCGGACGAGCGCGGGAGAGCGCGGCCAAGAGGGTGGATTTGCCCGCGTTGGGATAGCCGACCAGACCGAGGTCGGCAATAACCCGCAGTTCCAGCAGAAACGTCCCTTCCTCGCCCGGCTCGCCCGGCTGGGCGAAGCGCGGGGCCTGTCGGCGCGGGGTGGCGAAATGCCGGTTGCCCAACCCGCCCCGACCGCCGCGGCACAGCACGGCCCGTTGGCCCGGCTCGGTCAGATCCGCCACGAACTCGAGCGCCTCCTCCGGAGGCCGGAGCGCCCCAGGGCCGGAAGCTCCCGCCTCCGCCTCGCTCAGGTCCACCGCAAGGGCCTTCTCCCCGCCGCGGGCGACCAGCCGCTCCGATCCTTCTTGAGCCGCGGAAGGGCGCTCTTCGCGCAAGCGCCACACCACCGTGCCGCACGGCACCCGCGCCACGCGGTCTTTGCCCGCCCGGCCGTGCATGCCCTTGCCCTTGCCGTGCTCGCCGTCCTGGGCAATCAGACGGGGCTGGTAAAATTGGGCGGTCAAATCCTGCACCCCCTCGTCGGCAACGAGGATGACGCTCCCGCCGCGGCCGCCGTCTCCGCCGATAGGGCCGCCCTTGGGCCGGAAGGCCTCGCGCAAAAAGGCCACGCATCCCCGGCCTCCGCGGCCGGCGCGGGCATAGATTTTGACCTCGTCAACAAACACCGTCTCGGGCGGACGCAAGGAGAAGCAATCCCAGGCGGCGGGGAAAAACAGAAAGACGGCGAGATGAGCCACCTCGCCGCCCGCCTCTCCGCCGGACCGGGCCGCTCAGTTCGCCGCGGCCGGTTCGGGCGTTTTGGAAACCACGTTGACCCTCCGCCCGTCCTTGTCGAACTTGACCACGCCGTCCTTCAAAGCGAAGAGCGTCCAGTCCCGTCCCACGCCCACGTTTTCGCCGGGGATGAACTTCGTGCCGCGCTGGCGGACGAGGATGCTTCCGGCCTTGACGAACTCGCCGCCGAACTCCTTGACGCCCAACCGCTTGCTGTTGCTGTCGCGCCCGTTGCGCGAACTGCCGCCGCCTTTCTTGTGTGCCATAGCTTCCTACGCTTTGATTTCTTTGACTCGAAGAACCGTCAACTCCTGCCGGTGGCCTTTCTTGCGGCGATAACCCTTGCGCCGCTTCATCTTCCACACGATGAGCTTCTCGCCCCGTTTCTGAGCGAGCACCTCGGCCACCACTTGGGCGCCCTCCACTTTGGGGTTGCCCACGGTGAGTTGACCGTCCTTGTTGACAAGCAAAACCTCATCCAAGACCACCGACTCGCCCGGTTCGGCCGTCAGCCGCTCCACTTCCAGCTTGTCGCCGGCGGCCACTCGGTATTGCTTCCCTCCGGTTTGAACGACTGCGTACATAGCGCTCGAATCCCTCAAAGAGCCAACAACCAGACCATGCTTTCCTTCCGGTGTCAACTCCCCTTTTGAGGCTGAAGAAGCTCTTGCCGAAAATTTTTTCCAGCCCCCTTTCAAAATCCGAAAGCGGCAAGCGCCCCGAGACGTTGTTCCCCGGCGGTGGCGAGGGTACCTTTTGCCCCGTGGACGACCGCGCCGAAGTTGTCCGCCAGCTCCTCCGGTGGTTTGAACGCCGCGCCCGGGACCTGCCCTGGCGGCGGGGCGATCCCCACGCTGTCTGGGCGGCCGAAACGATGCTGCAACAAACCCAGGCCGCGACAGCCGGAGCAGCGGCCTCGATCGCGTTCAATGAGCCCGCCCCGGCGGTGGACGGCAACGTGAGCCGCGTTCTGGCCCGGTTGCACGCCGTGAGCGAGCCGGCGGACAGCGCCGCCGGACGCCGCCGGTTGTGGGAGCTGGCGGCCGAATGGATCCGTCTTGTCCCAGCGTCGCACGAGCCCCAAGCCGAGGATCCGGAGGCGCTTCCGGCTTGGAAGAGGCGCATGCTCCGGCGAGGCCGCGGGGCGTGGAATCAAGCCCTCATGGAGCTGGGCGCGCTGGCTTGCCAACCTGCCGCTCCGGCGTGCGCGGAATATCCGCTGGCCCCCGCCTGCCTCGCCCGAACCCAAGGCGCTCCGGAAAAACTGCCCGCGCGCTCACGCCGCGCGAAGACTGCCGCCCGCCAAGCGGCGGCGTTTGTGCTGGAACGCCGGGGACGCTTCCTGGTCCGGACGCGCTCGGAGGGCTTCGGCGCGGGAACGCTCTGGGAATTCCCCAACTGCGAAATCGAACAAACCACGGAAGCCGCTTTCGCCGCCGCGGCCCGGGTCCTCGGCCTGCCTCCGGCGGCCTGGCGCAAGCTGGGCCTGGCGAGCCATTCAGTAACCGTGCGACGCGCGGCCTTGCACGCGCTCCACGCCCGCGCCGCCGAGCCGATCCGGCGCCGCGTCCGCCGCGACGGCTTCCGGTGGCTCGCGCGGCGGCGGCTGGCGGAGTTGGCGTTCTCCGCCCCTCACCGCCGAATCATCGACACATGGCTCATGCCCGTTCAGGAACGGGCAGGCTTCGGGATTCCCCCAAGTCCGAAACAAGGAAACGCATGAAGAGAATCCCTGTAGCGCTCACCATTGCCGGCTCGGACAGCGGCGGCGGCTCCGGATTGCAGGCCGACTTGCGCACCTTCACCGCGTTCGGCGTCCACGGCGCGTGCGCGGCGACCTGTATCACTGCCCATAACCCCGAGAGAATCGCCGCCGCCCAGGGCTGCCCGCCGGCCCTGGTGCGCGCTCAACTTGAAGCGGTCTTCGAGGGCTTGCGACCGAACGCCGTAAAGACCGGCGCGCTTTGGAGTCGGGGCATTGTGGAAACCGTGGCTGAGTTTCTGGAAGCTCCCGCGGCGCGGCGAACGCCGCTCGTAGTTGACCCAGTAACCGCAGCGACCAGCGGCCGGCGGCTGGCGCGCAGGGACGCGACTGAGGCGATGGCGGCGCTGCTCTTTCCCCGGGCGTCGTTGATCACCCCCAACCTCCAGGAGGCGAGCGCCCTTCTGGGCCGGCCCGTCGCCGATCTGAAGGGAATGCGCGCAGCGGCGGCCGAACTCTGCGCGCGGTTCGGCAAGGCGTTCGTCGTCAAAGGCGGCCATCTGGAAGGCGGGCAAACGGTTGTGGACGTGTTCCGGGACGGAGAGCTAGAGCTGCTTCTGCGCGGCCGGCGCGTTCGCGGCGCGTGCCTGCACGGGACCGGGTGCGCCTTTTCCGCCGCGGCGACCGCGGCGTTGGCTCTGGGACTGCCCTTGCCCGAGGCTGTTCGCCTTGCCAAACGATGGATCGGACGCGCCATCGCCGGGTCGGTCCGGATCGGCGCTTCTCAAGCGCTGGGACTGTTCGGCGGCGGGTTTCGCCCGAAACCACGGAAAAGCTGAAAGAGCCGCGCTCTCAGTCAGCCAGGGTATAGGGATCGCCGAATCGTTTCATCTCGCGGCGAAGCAGCGCCTCCAACTCCTTCCGTTTCGCGGCGAAGCGCGGGTTGTCCGCCAGATCGGTCTGCCACGGTTTCGGCGCGATGGCCAGGAGCTGCCGGAGGGCCGGGGCGTAATGCTCGGGCAAGAACTCCAGCGGGTTCTCCCTCAGGTTGAAGAGCTGCGTGCGGCGGACTTTGCCTTCCAGAACGTCGTACTTGATGAGCTTCCAACCGTCGGCGGTCTTGACCGCGCGAATGCCCGGCTTAGTTCCGCCGCAATACACCCCGTAGAGGACGTCCCGAATCCGGTCGGCTCGCCCCTCGAGCACGGGGCGGAAACTCTTGCCTTCGACAGTGGGCGGCGTCCGAATGCCCGCCAGGTCGCACAGCGTGGGCAACACGTCCAAGAGGTAGATGAAGCCGGAGGCCCTGCTCCCGGGACGGATGCCAGGCCCCCGAACGATGAAAGGTTCCCGCCAGGTATGCTCGTATAGGTTCTGCTTGCCCATCAGCCCGTGGCGGCCCACGGCGATGCCATGGTCGGCGGTGAAGAAAATATAGGTGTTGTCCAGTTCGCCCATGGCCTTGAGCTTTTGCAGGACGCGCCCGATCTGCCTGTCGATGTTCTCGATGCAGGCGTAGTAGCGGCCTCGCTCGTTGCGCACCGTGGCTTCGTCCCGCCGCTTGCCAACGCCCTGGACCCGCTCCTCGTCGCGAAGTCCGGGATGCCCGTGGGGAAATGGATGGGCGGGCAGGTAGTTCGGAGGCAGAGGCGGCGCTTTGGGGTTGGGCCGGGCCGGCGGCCCCTCGTTGGAAGCGCCGTACTTGGCCGCGAGCTCCGGCGGGGCGTTGCGGGGATCATGCGGATGGGAGAAGCCGAAGTAGATCAGGAACGGCTTCCGGTCGCCGGACGCGGCGCGGCGTTCGAGAAATTCAAGAACGCGATCGGCATGCCACGCGCTTCCGGTCTCAGGAGTGGAACCGCGCTTCGTGGCGTCCTGCCGGAACTGGAAGAGGCGGTTGGCCTCCTCGAAACTGTTGCCTCTCTTGCAGGTGCGAAAGGTTTCATAGCCAGCGCGGTTGAAGATCGCCGGCAGACTCTCCTGCGCCGCTTCCCGAGCGAAGGATTTGGGCTGCTTGACAGGCGCGCCGCGAATCCCGGGAATCCGCCAAACCGTGCGGCCGGTCATGACCATGGTTCGGGAAGGCCGGCACACCGCGCCGCTCCAGGAGCCCATGTGGTGGGCGTTTTCGATCACCATGCCTTCCTGGGCCAAACGATCCAAATTCGGCGTATGGCAGACCGCGTTGCCGTAAGCCCTCAGGGATTCGGGGTCCTGATCGTCAGTGATAATAAACAAGAAGTTAGGCCGCTGTTTGGCCGCCGCGGCGCGGGAACCGCTCACGGTTCCCAGAGCCAACACGGCGCACAAGGCCACGCATGTTTGCAGCTTCATTGCTCGATTCCTTTCCGCTTTCCGAAAGGCTTTGTTGTTCTGCGGGCATCCTCGGCCTCCCGAGTCTCGGGGTCAAGAGATCCCTTGTTCGAAAAGGCGCAGGAATCCCATCGAGACAACGCGTCGCCAAGCCGCCGCGGAAAGGCTTGACGTGGCGGGGCCGTCGCTCAACCCTCGACGAGAACTGGAAACATTCAATTGATTGAGAATCAAAGCTATGAAAACACGCTCTCTCTGCTTCGCGTTGCTTCCGGCGCTGGCGCTCGCCGCAAACGCCGCCGGACCGGTGGATCCCTACATGGGCGACTGGCAGGGCACGGTCCGGATCGGCGAGAAGAGCAAACCGGTGGCCGTCTACATGATTCCCTACGGCAACGGGTGGTACGAAGCCAAGATTGTCTCCGAGTTTAACAAACGGGCGCCTTCCCTGTTCCACCTCCGAGGCACGATTCGGAACGACATCGCCAGGCTCCTGGACCGGATTCCCTTCGAGCCCGCGTACGTGCTGGGGACGAGCGATCGGGGCGTTGTGGTAAACGCCGCGTTTTGGGAGGGCAAAGCAGCCGATCAATGCCTGGAAGGGAAAATCTCGGGCCGGATCCAAGGAACGTTCACGCTGCGCCAAACCCGGCGCGTCTCCCCCACGCTTGGGCAGAAGCCTCCCAAAGGCGCTGTGGTTCTCTTCGACGGAACCAACCTCGACGCCTGGCAGCAGGCGGACAAGCCGGGCCGGCCGGCCAAGTGGAAGCTCGTTCCCGGCGGAGCCATGGAGGTCCGCGGCGGGAACATCGCCACTCGCCGCAAATTCCGCGACTTCTTCCTCCACGTTGAGTTCCGCACGCCCTACATGCCCCAGGCGCGCGGCCAGGGCCGGGGCAACAGCGGCGTCTATCTTTTGGGCCGCTACGAAGTCCAGGTCCTGGACAGCTACGGGTTGGAAGGAGAGGACAACGAGTGCGGCGGCATCTATCACATGGCCAAGCCGCTTGTGAACATGTGCCTGCCGCCTTTGCAATGGCAAACCTACGACATCACCTTCACAGCCCCGCGGTTCAACGCGGCGGGCAAGAAGATCGCCAACGCCCGCGTCACCATAGCTCACAACGGCGTGCTCATTCACAAAAAGGTGGAGCTCTCGGCGCCCACAGGCGGCGCGCTGGACAACAAAGAAGCCCTTCCCGGTCCCATCATGCTCCAGGACCACGGCAATCCGGTCCAGTACCGGAATATCTGGATTATCGAAAAGTAATTTCGACCACAGCAAATTCTTTTCTGCGACGCGCGGGGGCGGCTCGGGCCGTCCCCGCTTTTTTCGCCGGACGGACAAGCGATCCGAAGAGCGACAAACAACCCCACAAACGAGGCAAAACATTTTCCGGTCGAGGGCCTTGCATTCGGAAGCCATGGGAGTTAACTGGATCATAGGAAGCAAAAAATACCCTGCGACGCCGGCTCGTGTTTGCGTCGGCTCCCCAAGCTGCTGAGGAACAAGCCGGCGCAAAGGGACAAGGGGATCGAGCGCCGGAATCCAGGACAAATCGCAACGCGAGGAAAACCATGATCCAAAACTCTCCGATCATCGACTTCGAGCCGGCCTATCTGGCCGCGCTCACGCGGCGCGGGCTCAAACCCCTGAGCCGGTGGGAAGGCCCCCTTCACCCGCGCGCTCGGACCATCCTTCGCCGGTTGGGCCTGCAGGTTCGAGAAATCCGCCGTTTCACCCGCGCCGGCCGGCCCGCAACCGAATGGATTTTCAGCGCCTCGGAGGAATGCCTGGAGTTGTACGCCCGGGTCTTCGAGGGCAAGCCTCTGGGCGAAGACCCCGCTGAGGCGCGACTGGCCGGACGGCTCTTCGGCTACCCCTCCTGCTGCGTGGAAAGCTTCGTCAAACACGGCTACACGCCCAATTCCTTGCCGCCCGAAGATCAGCGGATCCTTTTTCACTGGGCCTGCCCTGACTGCGCCCTGAGCCCGCTGTTGCTTCCCGGCTACCGCCTGGCGCACGCCGAAGCCCGCCGCTGGGTGGAAACGGGCAGATTCCCCAAAACAGCGCTTTCCATGAACCGGCGGCGAAGTCTGGCGGCCTTGGCTGCTTCGCTCGCGGCCGGCCTGGCTCTCGTCGGCCGAACCGGCGAGCCCGCCGACCGGCACCAGATCCCTCTGGACCCGGGAGCGGACCCGGACGGCGACCTCCTCGCCTCCGCCGAAGAGCGCGCCCTGGACATGAACCCCCGCCTGCCGGATGAGGATGGAAACAAGCGGCTCGACGGCGTCGACATAAGCCTGGAACTGGCAGCCCTTCTGGACGCCTTGCCCGAGACGCCCCAGGCCGACCGCCCGTATGTGGTCCATCATCCTGCCTTTGGCCTCGAGACGTGCGCCATTTGCGGGGAACTGATCAACATGGGATTTATGACGGTGGTCAATCCGCGGGAAAAGACCCAAATCAACCTGCCCTACATCGCCCGTCACTACATCGAGCACGGAGCCTTCTCCTACAACGGGTCCGAACACGAGGGCCGCGTCGACCCGGCCAGGCTGTGGCAGGTTCTCCTCGGCTCGCCGGATCCCCACCAAGCGGCCGTTTCGCCCGACGGGGATCGGGACCGGCTCACCGACGAGGAGGAAGCCGATCTGGGGAAAAACTCGACCAACCCGGACGAAAACGCCAACGGCCTCCTGGACGGCCCTGAGCTGGCGCGCGCGCTGGCGGCCGAGATCAAAGCGCTCCCTCCCAAGCCCGGCCCCGAAAGCCCCGGGCGTCTCGACTTCCAGCTCAAAGGCCTGGAACGCTGCGAAGTTTGCGGACAAAACGTCAACATGGGCTGGCTGACCGTGGTCAATCCGGCCGCCGGGCTTTATGCCAAAACGCCCTACATTGCGCTCCACGCCATGGAGCACGGCAGCTTCAGTTTCACAGGAAACGTCCACGGCGAGGCTCGGGAAAAAGTGTGGCTCCTGGAGCGGACGCTTCACTCCAAAGGCCCCAGCCATCAGCGCAAGCTCCTCGGGGACAGCGACGGCGACGGTCTGCTCGATTTCGAAGAAGCCCGCTTCGGATGCAAGGCGGACGAAGAACAAAGCTTCTCGGACGGCGTGCCGGACGGCTTCCGCGTGGCCCGCGCGCTCTGGGAGGAAACGACCGCCCTGCCTCACCTGCCCAATCTGCCCGTGCACGCCGAGCCTCACATGCTCCGGGGGGTCGTGCCCTGCGACATCTGCGGCGAACTGGTTAACATGGGATGGCTTGAAGTCGTCAACCGTCGCGAAAACCTCCGGATCCAGGTTCCCTACCTGGCGCTCCATTTCATGCGCCACGGCGGCTTCGCCTACACGGCCTCCCAACGGCTCAACCCGATCCTCCTGGACATCGCCCTTCACGGCGATGGGACTTCCCACCTGGTCTTGCCAAAAGAGGACCGGGATCAAGACGGATTAACCGAGGCAGAGGAAGCGTGGTTCGGCCTGGACCCAACGGCGCGGGACACGCGGGGATTCGGGGTTCCGGACGGCGTGGTCATAGCCCGGCGTCTGGCCGCCCAGATTCAGGCCTTGCCCGACCGCCCTCAGCCCGGGGGCTTGTGGCGGATGGAAATTCCGGCCGACTGCTACGCCCCTTGCCCGGTCTGCGGCGAATCTGTCAATTGCGGCCTGCTCGAACTCCACAACGAACGAATCGGGCGGACCCTGACGATTTCCCTCCTTCAGTGGCATTTCCTCCAGCGCGGCGGCTTCGGCCCCGCGCCGGACAATCGCGTAGATCCCATTTCGCTCGATTCCCTCCTCCAAGCCGCGGTGGTCCTCCGCGCCCAAGGCGGCAAGGCCTGCGTCCGCTGGTTCGGTCGTCAAGACCGCCTTTACCAGCTTCTGACCGCGCCGAGCCTTGCGGGGCCATGGATCTCCGCGGGCGAGTGGAAAGGAAAAAACGCCGAAATCGAGTTCGAAGAGCCTATCGGGACCGGAACGCGCTTCTACAAGCTCATCGCTCGCTGAGCAAGGGCCGCACCGGAGCGCCGGAAAGCGGAGGAACTCAAGCCTGGTACGCGCGGCGGGGGTCGAACCCACAACCTTCGGCTCCGGAGGCCGACGCTCTATCCAGTTGAGCTACGCGCGCCCACCAAACGGCCTTTATCTTACTCGCCCCCCGGCCTAAGGCAACCCTTTTCCCATCGCCGAGACTTGTCCCCTGTGGACTCGAAAGCTTTGGCGCCGAGGGAAGCTGGGAACACTTCCCTAACGCGGTAGAAACGCATGATGAGACTTGCCAGGGGGGACGACGTCTTTCACTATTCTCTCATAATGAAAGCGAAAGGGTTGATCGCCGTGTTGTTCTTAGCCGTGGTCGCCTTGGCCGTATGGTCGGTTCTCCAGAACCGGAAAGCGGCCTCTTTGCGCACAGAGCATGCGCAACAAATCGACTATCTCTCCAACGAACTCAACCGCGTGAAAGCCGAAGCAAACCAGGCCGGCCAGGAGCAGGTCAGGCTGAAAAGGAATCTGGAGGAGGTAGCCGCACGCCTCAAGGAGGCCACCAACCAGCTGGTCACCACGCAGGCGAAATTGCAGGAGGTCCAAACTGCGGCGCAAGAGGCGGCGCGGCTTGCAGAGCAGGAAATCTCCAAGCGGGAAGAGCGGATCGGGGAGCTGGAAGGGCTCAACAAGCAGCTTCAGGCGCAGGTCAAATCGATGGAAGGCATGATCCGGGACTTGGACTCGCGGATCGCAGAGACCCAGAAACAATTGGCCAGCGCCAAGGGGGAGCGGCAGTTCCTGCTCAGAGAGCTAAAGCGGCTTCAGACCGAAAAGGCTGAACTGGAGCGGCAGTTCAGCGACTTGAGCGTGCTCCAAGCGCGCGTGCGGCGTCTGCGTCAGCTCCAAGGCGCCGAGGCGTTGATGGCCATGCGGCAGCGGCTGACCGGCGCAGGCCGTCCCCTCAAAGGCGCGGAGCTGCTCGCCCGCGGCTTCCAAACCCGCCAGCCTGCCAAGAAAGGAACCAACGTCCTCGAGGCGGAGATTCACCGAAGCGGCGAGGCCTCCGTCAATCGCCCTTGAATCCCCGCTGCAAGCGGTCTTTCTTAAAGGCGCGGAGCGGTCGAAAAACCGCCGGATTCCTCTTTCATCCGGCGGGGCGAAACCGTTTCAGGGAAGGGAGGATAATTCGAACAGCCTATGCCGACATATCGATATCGATGTGAAAAGTGCGGTCATGAATTTGAAGTGTTCCAGCGGATCAGCGAAAAGCCGCTGGAAGTGTGCCCTAAGGACATCTGCCCGCGCGCTAAATGGGGGCGCGGCAAGGTGAAGCGCGTGCCGGTAGGCGGCGCGGGGCTCATTTTCAAAGGCAGCGGGTTTTACATCACAGATTACCGGAGCGAGAGCTACAAGCAGGCGGCAAAGAAGGAAACCGAAGCCGCCAAACCAAAGAGTGAGAGCGGCAGTTCCAGCGGCAAGTCCGGATCGAGCGGCTCGAGCGGAGCCTCGGGTTCGAGCAAGGGGAGCAAAGATTAACTCTCCGAAAAAATGGCGGCTGCCGGGGGCGTTTCTCTGCCTGGCCCTCGCGGGCGCTCTGGCGACGGGGGGCGAGGCCGGAACGTCCAACCCCTTTCCCCTTCCTAGGGGGGACGTTAAGCTGGCTCGAAGCGCCTCCGGATTGTTCCTTGTCTACGGCCCCGAATCGTCGCCGCCCCGGAGCGACGCCCCTTCTTCCTCGCGTCGGGGGTTGGCGCTCCTGCGTCCTGAATGGACGGCGGTGGCCTGCGAACGAATCCGCCGCCTCATGGAGGAGCGGCTCCGCTGGTCCGGCAGCGTCCGGGGAATCGTTTACGTGCGGATCGAGCGCAGACTCGGCGGGAACGGCGAAGCAAGCTTTCGCTGGGCGCGCTACCTGGAGGGGCCGGTATGCTGGATCCGGGCGCCGGAACGGGCGGACCGCCGGGCGTTCATCAAAGCGGTGGCGGCGGCCTTGACGCGCCTTATCTCCTTCCAGCCCAAGGCGCCTTGCCCGGGCGATCCTCCCGAATGGCTTGTTGAGGGAATCACTGAAGAGCTGTTGGCCGTAGGCGGTCCGGAGCTGATCCCACAACCCGGCGATATCTCCACCAAACTGGGCGGCTCCTGGTCTGCGGTAAAAGGCGGACTGCGCGAGTGGCGGCTTTCGGACAGTTGGGCCGCTGTGGCCCTTTCGATTCGGGAGCGAGGACTGCTCTCTTTCAAAAAACTGAGCTTCCCCGCGCCGAAGGATCTCCAAGGAGAACGAGGTCTCCATTACGGCCGTTGCGCCCGCCTGTTTCTTTGGGAGCTGACTCGGCTTCCGAACGGCTACCGGCGGCTCGCGGCTTTCATCCGGGCGCTTCCCTGGCGGCTCAACTGGCAAGTCGCTTTCCTGGAAACCTATCGCCCTCTGTTCCAATCGTACCTTGATGTGGAAAAATGGTGGGCGCTGGGCGCGCACCGGTTTCTCCACAGCGCCGGATTGGGGTGGGTTTCCGCCAAAACCGCCCTGGAACGGCTCCGAGACGCGTTGACGATCACGCTGGAGATTCGGGAAAATTCCAAAGCGCCCCCGCGACGCAAGCGCGTCCCCTTGCGGGAGGCCTTGACCCAATTGAATCCCGCTCAAACCCGGGCGGTTATCCTTGACGCCGCGCGCCGGCTGAACGCCCTTCGGGCCGAGAGCCCTCCTCAAGTGGCTCAACTGATCGCGCGGTATCGGAACGCCCTGCTCGGATACCTCCACGCGCAATCGACCGCTCCTTCCGGACCGGCGCGGAACTTCGCGAGCTGGCAGGCCCGGCTGGCGTTGCGAAACACTCTGAGCGCGTTGGACGCCCTGGACGTGGCGCGCCAAGCGCTCGAATCCAGGGCGAACGCGAACGAGCTTGCCCAGGCCGGCGCGGGCAGATGATTCTTCGCCTCAACCGCGGTGGGGGAAATCTTCGCCCGGAAAATTGACTTTCAAGGCGGTCAAGGCATTCTCTTTCCCATGCGAAGCCAAGCAGCGCTTTTTGGAAGGCGAACCGCCCAAGCGGCGCAATTCGCCCTTTTGGCAATTTGCCTGGCATCCTCGGCGCGCCTCGGCGCAGAGGACTGGCCCCGGTGGCGCGGCCCGCGCTTTGACGGCATCTCCACCGAGCGAGGATGGCAGACGCAATGGCCGGCCCAAGGCCCCAAGGTCTTGTGGCGCGCCAATGTGGGCATCGGCTATCCCTCGGTCTCGGTCAGCCGCGGCAAGCTCTACACGGTGGGGAACACCGCCGATGTGGACACGGTTTATTGCCTGGACGCCGCCTCCGGCAAAACCGTGTGGACTCACTCTTATCCTTGCATCGCCAAAGACCCCAACGGCCATCCGGGACCGCGAAGCACGCCCACCGTGGACGGTCCTCGGGTATACACGCTGAGCCGACTGGGTCATTTGTTCTGCCTGGACGCGGCCACAGGAAAGGTCATCTGGTCCAAGGACTTTCGGAAAGACTACGGAGCTAAGCCCCCCACTTGGGGCTACGCCGGCTCTCCGTTGGCGGAAGGCCGGATGCTGATCACCGAGGTCGGCGGCAAAGGCAGCGCCGTGGTCGCCTTCGACAAACTCACCGGCCGGGAGATCTGGCGCGCAGGCGACGATCCTCCGGCCTATTCTTCCATCGTGCCGTTCGATTTCCAGGGCAAGCGGCTGCTGGCCGTCCTCAGCGCGGCCGGGCTCGCCGTGCGTGAAGCCGCGGACGGACGCGAGATCGCCCGATACCCGTGGAAAACCCCTTATAACGTGAACGCCGCCACGCCGATCATCTTCGGGAACAATCTCTTCATCTCTTCGGGTTACGGCAAAGGCTGCGCCCTGCTCCGTCTCGGCCCCGGCGGGCTCCGACCGATCTGGCAAAGCAAGGTCCTTCGCAACCACGTGGCCACTTGCATCCTCTGGAAAGGGTATCTCTACGGATTCGACGAAAGCCGATTCAAGTGCGTGGAAGCCGCCACAGGAAAGGAAATATGGTCCGACCGCCGCTACGGCAAAGGCTCGGTCACAATGGCCGGAGGCTCCCTCATCGTGTTCGGCAACCGAGGCCGCGCGGCTGTGGTCGCTCCTTCGCCGCAAGGGCTGCGGGAAATTTCCGCTGCGGACGTGCTGCGAGGGAAAAATAGTTGGACGCCTCCGGTCCTCGCCAATGGAAGGCTCTACTGCCGCGTCCAGGAAAAGCTGGCATGCTTGGATGTCTCGGCCGGCCGCTAACCTCCTCTGCCGAAGCAGGAAAACCGGGCGCGGCGCGCCGCGCCCGGTTTTTGTTGCTCCGGAAGCCCAAGAAGCATAAAGGAGAACGGCGTTCCGCGGCGGCAGCCGGAAGACGCGCAAGGGGAGCAGGGAAGTTATTGCTTCGAGCTGGACGAGAAGGTAATCTGGAGACCGAGCGCATGAAGGTTTTCATCAACGGAAAATTCTACGACGCGGAGGAGGCGAAAATCTCCGTCTTTGATCATGGTTTGCTGTACGGAGACGGGGTCTTCGAAGGCATTCGGGCGTACAACGGCCGGGTCTTTAAACTCAAGGAGCATATCGACCGGCTTTATTACTCCGCCAAGGCCATCCTCCTGAAGATCCCGATGAGCCCGGAGGAGATGCGGCGGGCGGTCCTGGACGCCTGCCGGGAGAACGGATTCCGGGACGCGTACATCCGGCTCGTGGTCACGCGGGGAAAAGGCACTTTGGGGCTGGGCCCGGACCGGTGCGAGAACCCGCAGATCATTATCATTGTGGGTAAAATCCAGCTTTACCCGAAGGAATACTACGAAAAGGGGCTGACTATTGTCACCGTGCCCACCGTGCGCAACCTGCACAGCGCAGTGAATCCGGCCATCAAGTCGCTCAACTACCTGAACAACATTCTGGCCAAAATCGAGGCGCAGGCGGCAGGCGTGGAAGAAGCGGTCATGCTTAACGCCCAGGGCTATGTGGCTGAGTGCACCGGCGACAACATTTTCATCGTCAAGGACAACCGACTCCTGACGCCGCCGCTGTACGCCGGGGCCCTGTATGGGATCACCCGGCGCGTGGTAATGGACCTGGGGCGGGAAATAGGGCTGGAAGTTGCGGAAGTCAATCTCACGCGGTATGATTTATACGCTGCGGATGAATGTTTCCTCACGGGAACAGGGGCGGAAATCGTTCCGGTGACCAAGATCGACCTGCGCGAAGTGGGCGAAGGCAGGCCGGGCGCCGTGACACAACGGCTGGTGGAAAGCTACCGCAAGCTAACCGCGGTCTCGGGAGACCCGATCTGGCCGGAGGCTTCGCAGGCCGACGCCGGTTGAACAAGGCCGCCCGCGCGGAGGTCTAAAAAAAGGGAGACAGGAACCCACAATGCTCTGCACCGTATGCAAAAAGAAAGAAGCGACGGTCCACCTGACCCAAATCGTAGGAGATAAGCTCATCAAGGTGGACCTGTGCGAGGAGTGCGCCAAAGAAAAGGGAATTGACGATCCCACGGGGTTTGCGCTGGCGGAGGTGCTGATGGGCTTGGGCGTGTCGGAGGAAGCGGGGCAGACGGCCAGTCAGACCCGTTGCCCTCAGTGCGGCTGCTCCCACGCCGATTTCAAGAAGACCGGCCGCCTGGGCTGCCCCAAGTGTTACGAAGTGTTCGCTGAGGAACTGGCCGAGGTTCTCAAATCGATGCACCGCGGCGCGCGCCATGTAGGCAAAGCGCCGCGCAAGAAGCAGCGCGCCCGCAGCGTGGAGGAACGGATCGAGCTCCTCCAACGCAAGCTGGAACAGGCGGTGGCGGTGGAAGAATATGAGGAGGCCGCCCGCCTGCGCGACGAGATCCGAACCCTGAAGAAGGAATAACGGCAACCCGCCAAGCCGCGCGTTTATGAATCTGCTCGACTTCCTGGTTCCCGTCGAAGAGCTCGTCCGCCGGGACGGGCCGGAGGGCTGCGTGGTGATTTCCAGCCGCGTGCGCCTGGCGCGGAACTTGGAGGGCATGCCGTTCCCCGGGCGAGCGAAGAAGAGCGACCGAGCCAAGGCTCTGGAACGAATCCAGGAAGCGGTGGCCCAATTGCCCCAGATGGAAGGCGGACTCATTCGCCAGATGGATTCCTTCAGTTCGTGGGAGAAACAGGCCTTGGTGGAACGTCATCTCATCAGCCGCGAACATGCAGCCAACGGCGAGGGCAGCGGCCTGGCGCTGAGTCGGGACCAAAGCGTGGGGGTAATGATCAATGAAGAGGACCACATCCGGATGCACGCCCTGCTTCCCGGATTCCAGCTCGAAGCGGCTTGGCGCGCGATCGACGAGCTCGACACGCTCCTGGAAGAGCGTCTGGACTACGCTTTCTCCGCCAAACTGGGCTATCTGACCGCCTGCCCCACCAACGTGGGCACAGGCATCCGCGTCAGCGCGATGCTGCACCTGCCGGGGCTGGTGTTCGCCGAACAGATCAATCAGGTAATTCAAGCGGTCAACAAGCTTGGGCTGGCGGTGCGAGGCCTTTATGGGGAAGGCACCGAGGCCTTGGGAAACATCTTCCAGGTGTCCAACCAAATGACCCTTGGAGAGAGCGAGGAGGAAATCCTCGCCAAGCTGCGCAAAGTCACGGCGCAGCTTGTGGAACATGAGCAGAACGCCCGAGAGGCTCTCTTGGAAAAGAAACCGCGAATGGTGTTCAACACCGTGGGCCGCGCCTTCGGCACGTTGGCCAATGCGTTCACCATTTCCTCCAAAGAAGCGATCAACCTCCTCTCGGTCTGGCGGCTCGGCGTGGAACTGGGCATGTTCCCCGGGGTTCCCCGAGCGCTGGCGGACGAATTGCTCTTGCTCTGTCAGCCGGCGCACCTCCAACTGATTCGCCCGCGGGAAATGAAGCCGGAGGAGCGGGACATTCTACGCGCCGACCTGCTTCGATCCCGGCTGGCGGCGGTGGCTCGGCCCTCTCTGCCGCCGAATCACTCGGACGCTCTGGACAAATAGGGCGTCTCGTAGCACCTTGCTTGCGGGCGAATAGCGGAAAAACATAAGCGATGAGTTGATGAATAACTTTACTCCACGAGCCCAACAAGTTCTGGCCCTGGCCCGCAAAGAGGCGGACCGGTTCAACCACAACTTCGTCGGCACCGAGCACCTACTGCTCGGCCTGATTAAGCTCGGCCACGGGGTTGCGGTGAACGTCCTCCGCCGGATGGGGCTGGACCTGGACATTGTGCGCACCCAAGTCGAGAAGCTGGTGGGCGCCGGGGCGGAACCCAAACTGATCGGCAACATCCCCTACACGGCGCGCGTCAAGAAAGTCCTTACACTGGCCGCCAAAGAGGCAAGGGCTCTTAACCACGCCTACATCGGCACCGAGCATATTCTCCTCGGCCTTCTCCGCGAAGGAGAAGGCGTCGCCGCCCGAATCCTTCAGAACCTGAATGTGGACCTGGAAAAGGCCCGCCAGGAAGTTCTGGAAGAGCTGGGCATGAAAGATGAGGAGGAAGACTGGCCCGCCGACGAGGACGAAGAGCTTCCGAAGAAGGAAGAGAAGGGCAAGGTAAAAACGCCCGCGCTGAAGGCTTACGGCCGCGACCTGACCGAAATCGCCCGCCGCGGCGAGCTGGACCCGGTCATCGGCCGCCGGAAGGAAATCGAGCGGGTGATTCAGATCCTCTGTCGCCGCACTAAGAACAATCCAGTCCTCCTGGGCGAAGCCGGCGTGGGCAAAACGGCGATCGTTGAGGGCTTGGCTCAGGAAATCGTCCGGGGCAACGTGCCCGAGATCCTTCACGACAAGCGCATCGTCACCCTCGACCTGGCCCTGATGGTCGCCGGCACCAAGTACCGGGGCCAATTCGAAGAGCGGATCAAGGCCGTCATGGAGGAGATTCGAAAGGCGAAAAACGTGATCCTCTTCATCGACGAGCTTCACACCTTGGTCGGCGCGGGCTCGGCGGAAGGAACGATGGACGCCTCGAACATCATCAAACCCGCCCTTAGCCGCGGAGAGATGCAATGCATCGGCGCCACCACCTTGGCGGAGTACCGCAAGTACATAGAAAAGGACGCCGCCCTGGAGCGCCGTTTCCAAAGCGTCAAAGTGGACCCTCCCACCGTGGAGGAAACCATCCAAATCCTCCATGGCCTCAAGTCCAAATACGAAGACCACCACAAGATCGTCCTCACAGACAAGGCGATCGAGGCCGCCGCCAGGCTTTCAGACCGCTACATCACCGACCGGTATCTCCCGGACAAAGCGATTGACGTCATGGACGAAGCGGGCTCCAAGGCCCGGATCACAGCCACCACACGGCCGCCCGCAGTCAAAGAGTTGGAAACAAAGATCGAGGAGCTCAAGACCCAAAAGGAAAAGGCCATCAAAGACCAGGACTTCGAACGCGCCGCGGCGATGCGCGACGAAGAGAAGGCGATGAAAAAACGCCTGGAAGAGGTCTTGGAGGAGTGGCGCGCCAACCGGGAGGAAAAACGCATTACCGTGGACGAAGAGGACATCCTCCATATCGTCTCGAAATGGACAGGCATTCCTCTGCAGCGAATGGGGCGCGATGAGGCCAAGCGGCTCCTCGAGATGGAAGATCAGCTCAACCGAATCGTGATCGGCCAGCAGGAAGCGGTCGCCGCCCTCTGCCGCGCCCTCCGCCGTTCCCGGGCCGACTTGAAAGACCCGAAACGGCCCATCGGCGCGTTCGCCCTGCTCGGCCCCACCGGGGTGGGCAAGACTTTGCTCGCCAAGACGTTGGCCGAACACCTCTTCGGCGACGCCAGCTCGCTCCTTCAACTGGACATGAGCGAGTACATGGAGAAATTCAATGTCTCCCGGCTCATCGGTTCCCCTCCGGGATATGTGGGCTATGAAGAGGGCGGCCAACTGACTGAGGCGGTCCGTCGCAAGCTCTATAGCGTGGTGCTCTTCGACGAAATCGAGAAAGCCCATCCGGACGTAATGAACATGCTCCTCCAGATCCTGGAGGAAGGCAAATTGACTGACAGCTTCGGACGCAGCGTGGACTTCCGCAACACGGTCATTCTGCTCACATCCAACGTGGGGACCGAGCGGCTGCGGCGTCACGGTTCGATCGGCTTCACTCCCGACTCGGAAGAGGTCAGTTACGAAAAGATGCGCGAGATGATCCTGGACGAAGCCAAGCGCGTCTTCCGACCCGAGTTTCTCAACCGACTGGACGACGTGATCGTCTTCCGCTCACTCACGAAGCCGGATCTGATCAAAATCCTCGATTTGGAAGTCCGCAAGGTCACCGATCGGCTCAAGCACAAGAAAATCCAGCTGGTTCTGGATCAGAAGGCCAAGGAGTTCCTTACGGAAAAAGGCTACGATCCGATGTACGGCGCGCGGCCGATGCGCCGGGCGGTCGAGCGCCATCTCGAAAACCCGCTGGCCGAAGAGATCATCCGCGGCAGGCTCCACCCCAACGAGCCGATCCAGGTCACCGT
>JAGHDA010000248.1 GCA_021160185.1 Verrucomicrobiota bacterium | reverse complement strand
TGATGGTCTTGGGGAGGGTGTCCACCATTACCTGGCAAGGGTCGCAATCAGCCAGGTGACGCTCGATCTCTTCACAAAGGGCCGGATCGATGTCCCCGTCCACGTACTGATTCAGTTGCTCAAGCAGCTCGCGGCAATTCATAACCTCTTGCCCGAAATCCTCCGCGCGCGCCATCGGGGCGGTTTCGGAGGTTTTTTCTCCGGAAAGTCCGCTTCCTCTTCCGGGTCCTCCTGCTCGATCTGACGCCGCCATCGGCGCGAAATCTTCGGACGGATGAAACCATAAACCAAATATGCTGTGAAGAGGCAAGGCAACACGAGGGGCAGGATCTTCTCCCGCCACACCAGCAGCGCTCCCACGAACAAAAGACTCAACACCAGAATCGCAAACGGCTTGCGAGTGCGCAGGTTGATGTTCTTGAAGGAAGGGTAGGACACCTCGCTGATCATCATCCACGAGAGGAAAATCAAAATCACCGGAAGGACGTAGCGCCAAGATCCCTTCGGGAAGTTGCGGTCGTCCAGCCACATCAGAAACAGCGTCAGCGAAGCCACCAGTCCGGCGGCGGCAGGGATCGGAAACCCGATAAAATCCTTGCTCTCCGCCGCGCCCGACTCGGCCAGGCAGTTGAATCGCGCCAGACGCAGCGCCCCGCAGATGAGGTAAATTGAGGCGATGAACCAACCCAGCTCCTGGTAATGCACGAAGACGTCTCGCAGTACGATCCGGTGGACCAGAAAAGCCGGCGCAACGCCGAAGGAGATCAAGTCCGCCAGCGAGTCAAACTCCCGGCCGAAGGCGCTTTCCAGGCCGCCCCACCGAGCCAGACGCCCGTCCAGAAGGTCGAAGATGCAGGCCAGCAGGATGAAAAACAACGCGTGGCGGATCGTGGCGGTAAAGTTGGCGGCCGACGCGTCCGCTTCTACGATCTTCGTCAGCGCCACAAACCCGCAGAACAGATTGGCGCCGGTCAGCAGATTGGGCAGAAAATACAGCTTGAGCTGCCGGTTCGGATGGCGCGCCAGCGCTTCGCCGGCTTCCTCGGGCGCTTCAAAAGGCTCTTCGTTCATCCTCGGCCTCCTTTACGGGCCGCCACCGTGACTCCGCCCCGCACTTTCTGACCTTCGCGGACCGCCGGTTCGTAGTCCAGCGGGAAGAACAGGTCCACCCTCGAGCCGAATTGAATAATCCCGATCCGCTGGCCTCGGGCCGTTTCCTCGCCCACGCTCACCCAGGGAACAATGCGCCGAGCGATCAATCCGGCCACGAGGCGGACGGCTATCCGCTCGCCCGGCGACTCCAGAGACTCCAGTCCGATCAGCACCCTTTCGTTGTGCTCGGCTGAGTCGGTGCGCAAGGCGCTGACGAAGCTGCCGGCGGTGTGCCGGCAGAGGGCGACCTTGGCCCGGCAAGGCGCGTACTGGATGTGAACGTCGAACAAGGACATGAAAATCGAGATCCGTCGGCAACGTCCCTTGAGGAAATGGGGCTCTTCGGTTTCGGCCACGAGATCCACCCGCCCGGAGGCCGGGCAAATGAGCGCTTCCGGATCTTCCGGCGTGGCAGGTTCCGGGTCGCGGAAGAAGTAAAGGCAGAACAAACTGAAAAGGAACCAGGCCACGATCAGCCCCGCGCCCAGGGCGATAATGGCCTTGCCCAGCAGCGCGGCCAGCAACGCTGCGAAAAGCGTCAGCAACAGGAGGAAGAGGGACCAGTAGATAACCCGCAAAGCGGCCTGACCCGCTTTGCCGCGGTTTGGAGATGGGGCGCGGCTTTTCATCCGATGCGCCTTCGCGCCGCCGCCCGGGCCGGTTCAGCGCCTGGCTTTCCTCGGCGGCGCCTTTTGCCGCCCGACTCAGCGCATGCCCGCCGGGACGGTTTCGATTTGCGCATATTGTTCGAGCTTTTCCAAGACCTTTCGCTGAAGGATCTGCTCCTGGATTTCCCCGAAGCCGCCTCGGCGTTGGAGCTCTTCCGCCATCGTCTGAGGCTTGACTCCGTAGTTGACGGCGAGAACCACCACCTCGCGAGAGAGCTCTTCGCGGGTGACCTCGATTCCTTCCTTCTCAGCGATCTTTTGGACGAGGAACATCAGCTTTACCCGCTCCCGCGCGGCGTTGTTCGCCACCTTGTAAATTTCGTCCTTCTTCTTTTCGATTTCTTCCCGGGGCACGCCGCGGTCGGTGTTCCTCTTGACCATGTCGTACACCAAGCTCCGCGTCTCCGCCTCGACGATCGACTCGGGAAGATCAAAGTGCACCCGGCCCAGGAGCGTGGCAATAAGCTGGTTGCGAATGTCCTGGCGCTTTTTGAACTCCAGCTCTTGCTCTAGATTCTTCAGCACGCCCTTTTTCAGCTCTTCCAGGCTTGCGGCCTGGTAGGACCGGGCGAACGCATCGTCCAAAGGAGGCAGCGTCTTCTCCTTGACGCTCCGGATCTCGACCTCGTACACGGCTTCCTTGCCCGCCAGTTCGCGGATTTCAAACTCGGGCGGGAAGGTCACTTTCACCGTTCGCTTCTCTCCCGGCTTGGCGCCGACGAGCTGCTCGGTAAACCCGGGGAGGAACTCGTCCGGCTGGATGTGGATCCAGTAGTCGTTCTGCTGGGTCAAGCCGC
Organism: Verrucomicrobiota bacterium; assembly: GCA_021160185.1. GTDB lineage: Bacteria > Verrucomicrobiota > Verrucomicrobiia > Limisphaerales > CAZBKV01 > JAGHDA01. Next base: position 3,689 of record JAGHDA010000248.1, on the reverse strand, counting down.
CCGTCGCAGGGTTGTAGTCGGTGAGCGGCTTGCCTTCGCACGACCCTTGAAAGGACACCACGGCGAAATCGCCCGATTGAAGCGGCCGATCCACGTCCTGGAAAGTCGCCCGATCTTCCTGCAGCACCCGCAGCGCGCGCTCCAGATCCGCCTCGGTCACCTGTTTGTCCTCGACCTTCACCGGCAGATTCTTGTAATCGGGCGTCTCAAATTGAGGCGCAATCTCCATCGTGACGGTGTAGGCATAGTCCGCGTTCTTATCCTTCAGCTCGTCCGCCTCAAATTCCGGACGCGTCGCCGGACGCAAGTCATGCTCCTTGAGCGCGGCGCGGAAAGTTTCATCCACAAGCTTCGCCCGCGCCTCTTCCAGCACCTCCTTCTGATGGCTCTTTTCGACCAAAGGAAGCGGAGCCTTGCCGGGGCGGAAGCCGGGCATCCGCACATGCCGCGCCACTTCGCGCAGCGCCTTCCGGTAGTGCTGTTCCACCTCTTCTGCAGGAACCTCCACCCGGATCAACCGCTTGCACCCGCTGATCGTTTCAATCGTGACTTTCACCGTCCTCCGTCTGTGATTGGTGTTTGCCGCCCCATGTTTCCCGACGAATCTACCTTGGCGGTAGAGGCGCACACCCTATGCGAGCCTGCCGGGGGCGTCAAGGACAGCCCGCCATGGTAAGAGGAATTCTCCGCTTTCCAAGCGAGCGAAATTATCCGCCCGCGCCGGCGGCCGCCGCGCAGGCCTTCAGCTTGCGCAAGCCGATCCGCGCCGTTTCCAAGGCGTCCCTCTGCCAGTAGCTTCGGTTAAACAGCTCCAGGCTCAACGCCGGTCGCGCTCCGATCTGAATGAAGATGCGGAGCGTCTCCGCCGTCGGCCCCGCGCCGTCTCCGGGCATGACCCGATCGCCGTCTCTCAACTGCTCGCGCAGTTTGCCTCCGGGATAATCGTTCATGTGGAAGACCTGCACCGCGCAGGGGCCCAGCAGCCGCAGGCCGTCCACGTCGCATCCGGCGCGGTAAATGTGGAACAGATCCCCCAGGAAACAAGCCTTCGGATGGCCGGTCTCGATGGCGACAGCCACCGCCGCGCTGACCCGTCCGAGGGCGGCGCTTCCGGCCCACATCTCGATCTGAGGAATCACGCCCAGCGAATCTCCTATTTCCAGGATTTTGAGATAGCGCTCCGCGGCGGCGTTCAACTCGACCGTTTCTCCCCGAGGCAAGCCCGCCGGGGGAGCGGCCACGCGCTTGCCGCCGATCCGCGCCAGCAAGTCCATGTCCTGTTTCATCCGCTCCACTCCCGCCGCGCGCCGACTCGGATCATTCGCCAGCCAGGAGGGAAAGCCGATCGCGCTTTCCACGGTTAGTCCCAGGTCTTCGATACGCTTTCGGAGATCGGCCGGGGAGTTGCCGCGGCGAACGTAGTCGTGAAGCCGGTCCATCCACGGCTCGATCGCGTCGTAGCCGGCCTTGGCGGCGACCTCGACCTCTTTTTCAATGGGCAGCTTCTGCCCGCGGATCGTGGCCGTGTTGAGGCAGAACCGGAATGTTCCGGCCGCCGCGGCGCGTTCCTCGGCCGCCGAGCCGACAGCCAGGGCCGCTCCTGCGGCCGCGACGCCTCCCAGCCATGCGCGCCGACTCACTTTTTCCGAATGAATGCCGAGCTTGCCCATAGCAGGCCGCATTATGGCTCCGCCGTCTGGGGCGTCGAGGTGTTCCGCGCCCCCCGCGCGGGAAGCGGAGAAGGAAAAAGGCCGGCCGCGCGGAGCGGCCGGCCCGATCGAGCAAGCTGGACGGGCGGGACTTGCCCGCCGTCAGATTAGTAATCCATGTCCCCCATGCCGCCGGGGCTTTCCTGCTTCTTCTCCTTTTCCGGGATCTCTGTGATGAGACACTCGGTGGTCAGGAGCAGCCCGGCGATGGAGACGGCGTTCTGGAGAGCCGTGCGGGTGACCTTCTTGGGATCGACCACGCCGGCTTTGACCAGGTCTTCGAAGCCGTCGGTGGCCACGTTGTAGCCTTCGTTGCCCTTCCGGCGCTTGACCTCTTCGACGATGATCGAGCCTTCCTTGCCGGCGTTAGCCGCCAGGTGCTTGGTCGGGTACTCGACCGCGCGCTTAACGATTTCGACGCCGATGCGCTCGTCGTCATCGGAAGGCTCAACCTTCTCAATCGCCGGCAGGCATCGGAGCAAGGCCACGCCGCCGCCGGGCACAATGCCCTCCTCCACCGCGGCGCGGGTGGCGTGCAGCGCGTCCTCCACGCGAGCCTTCTTCTCCTTCATCTCCGTCTCGGTGGCCGCGCCCACGTTGATGACCGCCACGCCGCCGGCCAGCTTGGCCAGGCGCTCTTGGAGTTTCTCCCGGTCGTAGTCGGAGGTCGTTTCCTCGATCTGGCGGCGGATTTGATTGATCCGGCCCTGGATCTCGGAGGCCTTGCCGTGGCCCTCGACGATGGTGGTGTTCTCCTTGTCCACGACCACGCTCTTGGCGCGGCCCAGGTCCTCAAGCTTGACGTTCTCCAGTTTGATGCCCAGGTCTTCGGAGATGAACCGGCCGCCGGTGAGGATGGCGATGTCCTCGCACATCGCCTTGCGGCGGTCGCCGAAGCCGGGGGCCTTCACCGCGCAGCACTGGAGCGTGCCGCGGAGCTTGTTGACGACCAGCGTGGCCAGGGCTTCGCCCTCGACCTCCTCGGCGATCACCAGCAACGGCTTGCCGGCCTTGGCCACCTGCTCGAGCAGGGGCAGGAGGTCTTTGAGGTTGCTGATCTTCTTTTCATAGATCAGCACGTAGCAGTCCTCCAGGCGGCACTCCATCGTCTCCGTGTTGGTCACGAAGTACGGGGAGAGATAGCCCTTGTCGAACTGCATGCCTTCGACCACCTCAAGGGTGGTTTCGATCGACTTGGCTTCTTCCACGGTGATGGTGCCGTCCTTGCCGACCTTGTCCATCGCGTCGGCGATGATCTCGCCGATCGTGGTGTCCCAGTTGGCCGAGACGGTGGCCACCTGCTTGATTTCCTCCTTGTCCTTGACCTTCTTGGCAATCTTGTCCAGCTGGGCCACCGCCGCGTCGGCCGCCTTGTGGACGCCGCGCTGGATGGCGATGGGGTTGGCGCCGGAGGTGACGTACTTGAGACCTTCGCGGAAGATGGCCTCGGCCAAGACAGTGGCGGTGGTGGTGCCGTCGCCGGCCGCGTCGCTGGTCTTGCTGGCCACCTCGCGCACCATCTGGGCGCCCATGTTTTCAAACGGGTCTTCCAGTTCGATCTCCTTGGCCACCGTCACGCCGTCTTTGGTGACCGTGGGGGAGCCGAACTTCTTGTCGATGACCACGTTGCGCCCCTTCGGGCCGAGCGTGGCCGTGACCGCTTTGGCCAGTTTGTTTACGCCCCGCAGGACTGCCTGCCGGGCCGCTTCGTCGAATACGAGTTGTTTTGCCGCCATAGTGCCGTTCCTGTTTCCGTGCTAGAGGTTCAGGTTAGTCTTCAAGGATCGCCAAGATGTCCTCAGAGCTGAGGAGCTTGTACTCCTTCTCGTCCACTTTGATCTCGGTGCCGCCGTACTTGCTGATCAGCACCCGATCGCCGACCTTCACTTCGAAGGGCACTTTCTTGCCTTCGTCGTCGGTCTAGCGACTGCCCAAAGCCCAATCAATGGCTGACATAGCCTTTTACTTCCTGGATAACCC
>JAGHDA010000377.1 GCA_021160185.1 Verrucomicrobiota bacterium | reverse complement strand
GATCAACTCGCTGCACGTGGCGATCAACCGCCGCAGCAGGTATTTCTCCAACACGATCCGCGCGTAGTAATCCAGGCTTGCCGGCGTGCCGGCCGTCTCGGCCAGGCGGACCAAGTACGCCTCGCCGCCCACGGCGTCCAGCGCCTTCGCGTCGCGCAGCTTCTGGGCCACGCTGGGCAGCTCGATCGGCTCGCCCGCGTCGGCCATCCGGTCGATGGCGTCAAAGATCCGCTGGTGACGCGGATCGTAAAAGATCTTGGCCTCGGAGCGGAACAGCTCCCGGCAACGGCCGATGCCGTTGACGCCGTCCAGGAGCAAGGCGCCCAGAAGACACTGCTCCATCTCGGGCGCGTGCGGCGGCAACCGCTCGAACATCACGCCGTCCCCCGCGTCCGCGGCGCGGCGGGTGGGACGGCGCCCCGCGTTCGCGGGGCGGGATCTTTGGGCGTTGTTCTCGTTCTCGGCCATCGTCTGAAAAGCAGGATCGCGCGCGGCGTTCAGATTTGAGCGGAGCGTTTCCCAGGCCAAGCAGAAAATCAGGGGAAGAGCCGATCGGTCTTCCCCTGAAAGTTTCTCTGCGGGAAAGATTTCCCCGCGCCGGCTCAGCTTGCCGGGGGTTGAGCGGCGCCGGAGGCCTCTTCCGCAGCCGAAGGCTCTTCCACCGGCGTGGAGCTTTCCACCTGGATTTTGAGCGTGCCGCGGACTTTGGGATGCAGCCGCAATTCCACCTCGTGTTCCCCAAGCTTGCGAATGGGCTCCTCCATATGGATTTTCCGGTGGTCCAGATCCACATCCCACTGCTGCTTGAGCTCTGCGGCGATCATGGCGGGGGTGACCGAGCCGAACATGCGGCCGCCCTCGCCGGTTTTGACGAGGATGCGGAGGAAGGCTTTCCTGAAGGAATCGGCCAGTTCCTTCATGGTCTTGAACTCGTGGGCTTCCCTTTGTTGGCGACGCTTCCGGAGCGCCTCGAGGCGCTTTTCATTCGCCTCGTTTACGGGGATGGCGAGTCTCTGGGGAATCAGGTAATTGCGGGCGTAGCCGGCCGCAACCACTACTTTGTCAGACTCTGCGCCCAGTCCGGGCACGTTCGCCGTCAAAATGATCTCCATTCTAGCCATAGATTCAATTCCTGTGTTTATGAGCGGTTCAAAGCGCTTTCATGGGTTGGCTCGCACCTCGTTTTAGAAGGGCACCTCGTCGTCCATAGGCGAAGGCTCGGCGGGTTTCGGCCCGGAAGGCGGGCCTGGGGGCGGCGCGCCTGGGGCGGCTTCCGCGCGCCCGGAGTCCAGGAAAGAAAAGGATTCCAAGACCACACGCAGTTTGCTTTGTTTCTGGCGGGTGTTTTTATCCTCCCACTGGTCGAGCCGCAGCCGACCTTCGACGAGGATCGGACGGCCTTTGCGGAAGTACTGTCCGATAATTTCCGCCTGGCGTCCGAAAGCGTCGATGTCCACGAAGGTGGTCTCTTCACGCGTTTCTCCTGCTTCGGTTCTGAAAGAGCGGTTGATGGCCAACCCAATCCTTGCGATTGCAGTCCCTTTGGGCGTGTAACGCAGCTCCGGATCGCGCGTCAGATTGCCGGCCAGGATGACCTTGTTGAAATTGGGCATGGCGTGTGAAAGCAAAGGTTAGACCGCGGCGGGAGCGCCCTCTTCGGCTTTCTCCGCCGCCTTTTTCTTGGGCGGGCGCGTGATCATCACGCGGTAGACATCCTCGTCCAGGACATAGCGCCGGCGGATCTTTTCCGGCAGATCGGGGGGACCGCTCAGCCGGAAGGCCACATAATAGCCGGAAGGACGCCTCTTATTGGTGACCCGCGCAAAAGGGCGTTTTTCCATCTTCTGCATGTCTTTGACGGTCGCCCCCAATTTCTTGAGATCGGCGGCGACCCGCTCGATGATCGCGCTTGGACCATAGTCCTTGCCGATCACGTCCAAGATAAACAACGCTTCGTATTCTCTCACGTTATCCTTTTCCATTTTCCCTCGCCTCCACCGGACCGTTATAGCGGCTCATCGCCGCCTCGAGCCCGCGACTCAGGCAGCAGAATACCTGTTCTGCGGCGCGTTCCAAGGCCTTCTCGACCAGTTCCTTCTCCTCCGGCCGGAATTTGCCGAGCACAAAGCCGGTCAAATCCCGCTGCCCTTCCCGCTCTCCTCCGATGCCCAGCCGAAGCCTGGGAAACCGATCCGCGCCCAAATGGGCCTGGATCGACTCCAACCCGCGATGGCCGCCCGTCCCGCCGCCGGGGCGAAGCCGGATCACCCCCAAAGGCAAGTCGGCGTCGTCCACACAAACCAAGACGCGCTCAGGCGGGATTCTGAAATAACGCGCCGCCGCGCCGACCGCCTCGCCGCTTACGTTCATATAAACGAGCGGCTTACAAAGCAAGTTGGTTGACGGCCCCGCCTCTATCCGAGCCAACTCGACCTTCAACGCCGGCTTGCGCTCCCAAGCCGTTCCGGTCTTCTCCGCGAGCCGCTCGACCAACATCCGGCCTGCGTTGTGCCGAGTGCCGCGGTAAGCCGCGCCCGGATTGCCCAGGCCGACAATCAACCATTGGCTCCCCATTCACAGCCTGTTTCCACGCCGCGCCGACGGCTCCGGAATCTCCTCCGTCCCGACAAAGGTTATTCCGTCTTCTCCTCTTCTTCCTTCTTGCCGCGGATCACCTCCGGCTCGGCTTCCTCTTCCTCCTCGGCCGCTTCCTCGGCCGCTTCGGCCCCTTCCACGCCGGCGGCCGGAACCGCAATGGTGATCACCGGCAGCTTCGGATCGGCCAGCAGCTCCACGCCGGCCGGAGGCCGCAAATCCTCCACGTGGAGCGTTTCGCCCACGTCAAGATTGGAAACGTCCACCTCCAGGACCTCGGGCAGATTTACGGGCAGGCCGCGCGCCTTAACTTTGAAGAGCACCACTTCCAGAATTCCCCCTGCCTTGACGCCTGGGGCTTCGCCCCTCGGCTCGATAGGCAGCGTGATCGTCACCTTCTCGCCCGCAGCCACCTGGTGCAGGTCGATGTGGAGCACTTTGCCGGTGGTGGGATGGTGTTGGACCTCCTGGAGAAGGGCTGTGCGCTCTTCGGGGCGGCTTTTGCCTTCCTCCTCGATTTTTACCTGGAGAAGGATGTTTTCCGAAGCGCTGTGATGGAGCACCTCCTCGATGGTATGCTCGTCCACCGAAACCGGTTTCGGATCGAAGCCTTTGCCGTAAATGATTCCGGGCACACGGCCTTCCTTGCGGATTTTTTTCACCGCCAAGCGGCCTGTCCCTTCCCTCGGTCGCGCCGTAATTTCTAACGATTTCATCCTGCTTTCTCTATCTTTCCCGAGACGGCCGGCTCCTGGTTCTTAGCGTTTTTGAAGTCGAACAGCGAGGTCACCGAAGAATTCGTATGTATCCGCTTGATCGCCTCGCCCAGGAGCTCCGCCACGCTCAAGGTAGTAATCTTCACCCCGTCGATTTCGGGGCGCAATACACTATCGGTGGTGATCAGCTCGTCAATCTCAGAATTGCGCAGCCGCTCGATGCCCAATTCGTTCAGGATGGCATGGGAAATGCAAGCGAAAATCCTCCGCGCGCCTCGATGACGCAAAAGCCCCGCCGCGCTGGTCAACGTGCCGGCCGTCTCAGTCAGATCGTCCACGATCAACACGTCGCTTCCTTCGACTTCCCCGATCAGGGTCATCGCTTCCACCTCGGTGGGGCTGGTCCGCCGCTTGGCCACGATGGCCAATTGAGCCCCAAGCACCTGAGCGTAGGCATGGGCCATCTTCAGGCCGCCCACGTCGGGGCTGACCACCACCAGATTCCGCAACTCCTTCTGGCGGAGGTAACGGTACATCACCGGAGCGGCATAGAGATGATCGACCGGGATGTCGAAAAAACCCTGAATCTGCTGAGCGTGCAGATCCATCGTCAGGATCCGGTTGGCCCCGGCCGCCACAAGCAGATTTGCCACCAACTTGGCCGTGATGGGCACTCGCGGCTGGTCCTTCCGATCCTGACGCGCGTAGCCGTAATAGGGAATCACCGCCGTGATCCGCTTGGCGCTGGCCCGCCGGAGAGCGTCCATCATGATGAACAACTCCATCAAATGCTGATTGGTGGGCGGGCTGGTGGGCTGAACGACGAACACATCCTGACCGCGGACGTTCTCCTCGATTTTCACGAACGTCTCGCCGTCAGGAAACGCCGTGACCGCGCATTTCCCCGGCTCCACGCCGATGGCCTCGCAAATCTTGCTCGCCAAGGGCGGATTCGAATTGCCGCTGAAAATCTTCACAGGCCTTTGAGCTGCTCGTTGCTTCGGACGCGCTTCAGGGAAAACGAAAGCCGCAGCCGCGCTCTGCCGCTTCCGCGAAACGTCTTTACGTTAGCCGAACTGCGCCTCCTGACAAGCCTATTCCTCAAGCGAATCCGGGCGATCTTCCTCCGCAATCGGCGGCCGCAGCCGCGCGCAGCCCGAGGCCTGCTCGTAGGCGTAGGCGACACGCAGAAGCGTCTCCTCACCCAGCGGCTTGCCCAGAAATTGCACTCCCACCGGCAGCCGCTCCGGCTCGACCAGGCCGCCTGGAACGCTGATCCCGCACAGCCCGGCCAGATTGCACGGCGCCGTGTAGATGTCCGACAGATACATCTGCAGCGGGTCTTCCGTCTTTTCGCCCAGACGGAAGGCCGGCGTGGGCGAGGTGGGCGTCACGAGGACGTCCACTTGCCGAAAGGCTTCCTCGAAATCGCGGCTGATCAAGCGCCGAACCTTCAGGGCGCGCAGATAGTAGGCGTCGTAGTAGCCGCTGCTCAGCGCATACGTCCCGAGGATGACGCGGCGCTTGACCTCCGGCCCGAACCCGGCCGCGCGCGTCTTGCTGTACATCTCGATCGGGTCCCTCCCCTGAACGCGAAGACCATAGCGGACTCCGTCGAACCGGGCCAGGTTGGCGCTCGCCTCGGCCGGGGCGATGATATAGTATGCGGCCACGGCATATTCGGTGTGCGGGAGGCTGATCTCTTCCACCGTCGCACCCAGCTGCTCCAGCGTCCGCGCCGCCTTGTAGACCGCTTCCCTGATCCGCGGATCCAGTCCTCCCACGAAGTACTCTTTCGGCAACCCCACCCGCAGGTCCCGGACGCCTTTGTCCAAGGCGGCGAGGTAATCCGGCGTCGGGGCGGGCAGGCTGGTGGAGTCGCGGGGGTCGTAGCCGGCAATCGCCTGGAGCAGCAGCGCCGCGTCCCGCGTCGTGAGAGTCACCGGTCCGATCTGGTCCAGCGAGGAGGCGTAGGCCACCAGGCCATAGCGGGAAACGCGCCCGTAGGTCGGCTTCAGCCCCGTCACTCCGCAAAAGGCCGCCGGCTGGCGCACCGACCCGCCCGTGTCCGAACCGATCGCCGCCGGACATTGGCGGGCCGCCGTGGCCGCGGCGCAGCCGCCCGAAGATCCGCCGGGACTCCGCTCCAAATCCCACGGGTTCCGCGTTTTCTTGAAGGCGGAGTTCTCGGTCGAGCTGCCCATCGCAAATTCGTCCATGTTGAGCCGTCCGAGGAACACCGCCCCTTCCCGCCGGAGCCGTTCCACAACCGTCGCGTCGTAAGGGGAAACAAAATGTTCAAGGATCCGCGAACCGCACGTGAGCGGCTGCCCCTTCACCGCCAGGATGTCCTTCAAGGCGATCGGCGCGCCCCAAAGGAGCCTGCGGCCGGTCTCTCCCCCGGCCGGAGCGCGGCTCGCGTCGATCGCCTCCGCTTGCGCCAGCGCCCCCTCGCGATCCACATGGAGAAAAGCCCCGAGGCGTTCGTCGGTCGCCTCGATCCGGTCCAGATAGGCGACGGCGGCTTCGCGGGCGGAAACCTCCCGTCGCCGCAGTCGCTCGGTCAGTTCACTGAGTGAAAGCTCCCACAAGGCCGCCATGAATAGTCCTCTTGCCTTCGGCCGCCGCCTTCTACTCCACAATCTTAGGCGTCATGAAGAGCCCGTTCTCGGCGGCCGGAGCGTTCCGCAGCGCCTCGTCTCGGGAAAGGCCTTCGCAAACCTCGTCTTTACGCGTGACATTCACCCGCGGCAGGGGGTGGGTCATCGGGGGAACGTCCCGAACGTCCAGCTCTTTCAGCTTTTCCGCGTAGGCCAGAATCTGGCTGAGTTGAGAGGAAAGTTGCCGCTCTTCCTCCGGCGTCAATTGAATCCGCGCCAGGCCGGCAATGTAGCGGACGTCCAAGCTCATCTCGCTCATAGTCGCTTTGGTTCGGACGGGCGCTCGGGTCATTCCGTCTCTACGCCGGGAAATCCTGACTCCACCAGTTTCGCCAGCTCCTCAACCGCCGCGGCGGCGTCCGGCCCGGCGGCGTGGATCTTGATTTTCGATCCGGGACCGGCGGCCAGCATCATCAGGCCCATCACGCTTTTGCCGTTGACCTTCTCGCCGTCTTTCTCGACGAAGATCTCGCTTTCGAACCGGCTGGCAAGCTTCACAAACGCCGCCGCCGGCCGGGCGTGAATGCCCAGCTTGTTGACCACGCGGGAGTCGCGCGTGACCCGATTCTTCCCGTCTTTCAGCGTTCCGCTCACAGTTCCCAATCTCTTATCCTTCAAAAGCAAGGCATGATAGGGGCGGGACGGCGTTCGCACAACTCGAATCCCCCAAAGAGCTTTCGGCCTCCCTGAAACCCGCGGCAGGGGCCGCTCTGTTTGACGGCGGGGACGCGCCGGCTGCTTTTTGCGCCATGTGAATTGCGGCGGCGGGCCCGCTTGAAGCGGCTACTGCGCGACCCTTCCTCGGGAAACGGCCCGACGCAACGGCGACCGTCGGCTCCTGTAGCAGCTGCCCCCGCCATCGAGAAGCGGCCGGCGTTTCTCCGTAGCCGTCGAGGTCGCGAGGCGGACCTTCCCCGCAGCAGCCGAGGCAACACAAGGCAGATCAGGACCATGGGAAAGCCAAGCAGCCGCCTGCCCGCTGAGCGGCGTTCCGCCCGCCGCCTCTCCTGTCGGAGAATACAACCTGGTGTAATCGTCGAGGCGATGACGGTTGCTCGCGCCGCACCCGGGCGGTTTCGTCCGCGGCCACATCCGGCTCTCCGCGATCCGATGCGTTCTGGCGAAACACGCAGCTCTTCAGAAGCAGCTCAGCCCGCCGCTGATTGGCCAACGCGCCGCCGCCCAGCCCCGCTCGGTTCCCCTCGAAACGGCACTGGTCCATCGTTATGATCGAGGCGTCGTCATTGGCCCCGGCCCCGCCAAGCTTCGCAGCCGTATTGCCGAGAAACTCGCATCGCAGGAAGGTCGCTCGAGTGTTCTCCAACTGCGACGCCCGGCTGGCTGCATAGAAGCCGCCGCCATGGCGCTCGCTGCGGT
>JAGHDA010000282.1 GCA_021160185.1 Verrucomicrobiota bacterium | reverse complement strand
TGGGCCGGCCCGCCGCCGAGGAGACGGAGGAGCCTTCTCTCGAGCTGTGGCGTCTGGGCGACGAGGGCAAGTTCGTCCGGGAGGCGGCGCCTCCCGGCCGAGGATCTCGATGCTTCCCTCGGGGCTCGCGCGGCAGATCGCCACAGCGCCGCCGAGGCGGATCGCCACGGCGGGCCCCAGCGGCTCGATTTCCTGCGCCGCACCATCCAGAGCCAGCGCCGCCTCCCGGACGAACTTGCCCTCGTCGCCCAGACGCCACAGCTCGAGAGAAGGCTCCTCCGTCTCCTCGGCGGCGGGCCGGCCCAGCCAAAGCTTGCCGTTCATCACAGAAACGGGGCGAGGCCATTGGGCGGGCAAAGGAAGCGAAGCCGCCAGGCTCGCCTTGACGCCGTCGTAGGCCAAGGCGTCCACCCATTCCGTCCCATCGGTCAGGCCCGAGGCGTCGTAGCGGAATCCCCGCGTGAAGACCAGCGCCTCTCCCGCGCCCACGCCTTCCACGCCTTCCAGGCTGCCGGGCACGTTGACCGGCGCGCGGACTGTGGGCGAATCGGAGTCCGCAAAGTCCACTACATCCAGGTAGTAGCGGGTTATCCATTTGCCAACCGGAATTTCTCCCGGCTGATCGGGCTTTGTTTCATCTGGGACAAACTCCGACTCCATGTGGGTCAGGTAGACAAGTCGGCCGACGCTTTCAGCGCGACTGAAGCTCCACCGCTCCCCGCCCTGGCTCAAGTCAACGAAGGAAGCCAGGCGCGGCTGGGAAGGATCGCCCACGTCAAACGCGAGGAGGCGGCCGCCCCAGCCGTTCCACCAGGGCCGCCACGGCATGCCCAGCTCCGGAACCCCAAAAAGCGGGATCGGCCCGCCCCAACCGCCTTGGCCAGCCCAGACCAGGAGGCCGTCGTCGAGCCAGAGAGCGTCCATCGACGCGCTCCAGGAAAGATCCTTGAGCAGAAACTCCGCCTCGCCCGCCGCCCTCAGCTCGGGCAAGCTGTCCAGATCGAATATAGTAAGCCGCCCGTTGGCCTTGGGCTCTTGCTCCGGAGGCGCTTGCCCGTCCTCGGCAGCGTCAATCCAGAAAATTGGCCCCCACTGGCCCGTGTCGAGCTGGAGCACATAGAGCCGTCCGTTTCGCGCGCTCGCTCCGACAATCGGCCACGGCTGTTCCAGGGAAACTTCTGCAACCGCCTCGTCCGGAGCGTCCCGGGCGGCCACGCGGATCGCCGGCGCGGCCTGCGCATTATCGCCCCAGTCCTGGATCTCCAGGAGCCAATCCCCTTGGGCAAAAACCCGGTTGACCGGCCAGGCCAGCTCCAGCTCAGCAGTGACCTGCGGCGCGTCCCGGTCCGTCGCGTCCACGGCCAACAACTCGCGTCCGGAGATCGACAGGATCCGATCCCCATGCGCGGTCGCGCGGCGAGGTCGGAAGTCGTGGGAGATGACGCCCCGCAACGCCAATTGCCCCTGTTGCAAATCCAAATCCACGAGCTGAACGCCCTGAACAGCGCCTTCTTGGGACCACCCCTGGTAAGGCAGGAGGATCAGCCCCAGCTCGGGCAACACAGTAAAGGCCTTCTCGTCCTGAGTCGCTTCGCTCCACGAACTGTTCCCGCCAAGCGGAACCCGATCCAACAGTCGAGGCGCGGAGGGATCGGCCACGTCGAACAAGGACACAGCCACGCGCCAACCGTCGGTGTTTTCAAGCCCCACGGCCACTAGCCGATCGCCAAGGGGATGGATATAGGTGGACCAACCGGGAACTTCGAGCGCGCCGGCGATCCGCGGGGCGGCCGGGTTCCTCAAATCTACAACCCAAAGCGGGTCCACCCGCTCGAACGTGACGATGTAAACGCGATCGCCGTCGAAACGCGTCGCGAAAAGCGTCTCGTCATGGGCCAACTCCAGCTCGCCGACCTTGACCGGCCGGCGCGGATCGGCGATCGAGAACGTCTCCAACACCGTGAAGAGGCGGCGGGAAGGCCGCCACTGACTGACTTCGGAGATCACAGTCAGCGTGTCGCCGTGGATCGAAAGCTTGAATTTGTCCTTCACCCAGCCCGCAGGATGAATTTCGCTGAGCGGCTCCATGCGCCCGGCCGGGTCGGAAATATCCAGCAGGGAAACCACCGAGAGGTTGCCGTGCGCACCGGCGCGGCGGGCGACCATCAGGAACCGGTCCGTGGCCTGCACTACGTTCTGATATCCCTCAAACCATTCCTGGCCAACCTGTTGGGGGCAGGCTGGATCGGACAGGTCGAAAGAGACGGCTGTCGACCACCATGTCCAAGTCCGGGAGACGCCGGTCTCGCCGTCCGGGCTCGGCTCTTCCACCGGGCGGTAAACCTGAGAGACCACGTAAAGGGCCTTGCCGACCAAACGACTTTCCTGAAGCTGCCCCTCCACTGCAAGGTCCGCAACCACCGCAGGCGGCGAAGCGTTCGCGTCCACCACCAGAACCCGGCTGCCCGAGGATCCGCTCCAATCGCATCCCTGGCGCGCCAACAGGACAACATATCCTCCCTCCAGCACATACATCTGCTCACCCGACGCAGGCAGCGAAAGCGCGCCCTCCAAGCGCGGATGATCCGGATCCGCCACGTCAATCACCTGGAGCCCGCGACGCTGGTTGAAGAAGTAAAGGGTGTCGCCCTCGATTCGCCACAAATCCGACTCTTGCACCTCCCGTTGGCCGCTTTCCTCAGGACCGGCCCCCGGCGCGTCGATCAATGCGTCGTTCCAATACCCGGCGGGCGGCGCGTCGGCGCGCCCATCCGACACAGGACCGTTGAAAGAGGAGCGCCCCACATAGAAGCTCGCCGGGAGAGGAAGCTCCTTCTCGGCCCGCGCCCGGAGCAGCTCCATCTCTTCCGACACAGGGACCTCCAACGCGACGCTCTGTTCCGTTCCGTCCGTCAAGGCCGACGCCCTGGGCGACCATGCGCCGCGGCCCCATTGGCGCCGTCCTTCCAGAACCACGCGGCGCACGCCCGCGGGCACATGCACCCGCGCCCGGATCATGCCGCCCTCGACCTCGATCCCTTCAATCCAAGGCCGATCCAGCGGCGCGGGAGCCTCCACGCTCAACTCGCGGGAGGCCCCGTTGGAAGAAAGCACTTCCAACGTGTACTCGCCCGGCGGCAAAGGCCCGACCTCCACCGAGCCGTCCCGAGGGGTCAAGACCTGGACGCAAGCCGCGCCCGGCGGACGTCCCAACCCTACCTTCCACCGGATCCGTTTGCCCGCGCGCTCCGGAGGCTCGAGAGTGACAAGAAACGAGCAACCGTCGGGCATCAGAACCTTGTAATCCAAAACCGCTTTCCCCTCGGCGTATCGAGCTGCGACCTTGAGGGAATTCAGAACGCCCTGGGGACACGGGGAAATTTCAATCTTCTGAGGCTTCAGGGCGTTTCCGCCCTGCGCCAAGGGCGCGGCAAGAAGAAGCGCCCCCACCGCGCCGCCCGCCGCCGCGATCCAAGCCGATCGTTTGGGCTGTTTCATATTCCGACCTCCCGTCTCTCCAAGGGAACCCGCGCCATCCCGATTTCATCTTACACGGGAAAGCGCAGATTCTCTCTTCCAGGAAAGTGCCCCTCCCAGGGGAAGAGTCAACCTCCGATTTTCATGAGATAACGTTCTCTGCCCCTCGCCGACTCCGAGGCCGCGAGCCTCTCTCAAGCAAAAGTCCCCGTCGGCTCCGAAAGCCTCCGCCGTTCAGGCCCGGAAGAACACCCACCACACGATCAGAAGCACCGGAAGCAGACACGGCAAGGTGAACCGGAACACGTAACCCACAAAGCTGGGAACGTGAATCTTCCGTTGTTCGGCGATCGACTTGACCATGAAATTCGGTCCGTTGCCGATATAGGTGGCGGCGCCAAAAAAGACCGAGGAGACGCTCACCGCCACGACGAATTTATTCAGCTCGTGATTGCCCAACAGATAGGCGATTCGGAGATGATCAGGCGAGACGTTTCCGGAAGCCAATCCCGGCGGGGCCATGCGGGCCAAGGCCTGAAGAGTATGGGCCACATCCGCCGGCTGCGCGGCCGCCAGGGCGACAAGGTTCGTCGTCCCCTGCCCCAGGAGCGCTTGGATCTGCTCTACGGCGTGGGCGGGAACCAGCGCGCCCATTTGGGCGCTGAGGAAGGTGAGGTAAGTGGGGGTGTTGTCCAACACTCCGGAGAGCAAGCCGGTGGCCCAGTAGAAGAAGTCCACGGTCGGCCGGCCGGCCTCGCCGGCATGAAGCTGGAGATAATCCAAAGCCGGCATCATCGTGGCGAAAATTCCGATAAACAGGATCGCCACTTCGCGGATCGGCTCGAAGTTAAAATGATTAGCTTCATGGATGGATTTGGGCGTGAGGAAGTAAGAGGCCGCCGCCGCCCCGATCATGATGGCTTCCCGGAGAAACAGCGGCTTGGTGATAAAGACCGCTCCCAGAATCGCCGCCAGGAAAAGGGCGTTGGTAATGCCGCGAACCCGGAACACATCGGGCGGCTCCGCCACAGCCTCCCGAATCTCCTTGGGGGCCTTGCGATAGTTGCGCAAATCGATGAAGTAGAAGATCGTCAACAAAAGCCCCACGCCCATGAGCCACATCGACCAGCAATGCTCGGCCACCCACCAGAAAGGAATGCCCTTCACATACCCCATGAAAAGCGGGGGGTCGCCGATGGGCGTGAGGCAGCCGCCCACGTTGGCGACGATGAAAATGAAAAAGACTACGTGGTGCGCCGTAATCCGGTATTTGTTCATCCGGATCCACGGGCGGATCAGAAGCATCGACGCCCCGGTGGTTCCCAGCAAGTTGGCCACGATCGCGCCCACAAAAAGAAAAGCGACGTTCTCCAGCGGAGTGGCCTCGCCCTTGACGGTGACCTGAATCCCTCCGGAAACCACAAAGAGCGAGCCGATGAGCGCGATGAAGCTCATGTACTCATGACCCACTTCCAAGGCCCGCCAGCCCGCGTCCAACCAGAAGAGGTAATAGGCCAGCGTGATCGCCCCCAGGACGTAAGAAACTTTCGGATAATGTTTCTCCCACCACTCCCGCGCTGCCAGCGGCATCAGCGCGATCGCCGCTAGGAGCAGGCCGAATGGCACAATCATCAGCGGGTTCGGCGAGACAAGCTCATGATGCCCCATGGGCGCGAAAGTTGCCTTTCGTCAACCAACGGGTCAAATCAAATCCGCTCCGGGCGGCAATCAAAAGCTGTTTCCGCGCTCCCAACCCGTTATGGTGGCGGGGATGAGCGGCAGGTTGGCAAACAGAGTGGTGGCGTTGGTTCCAAGCGATCCGGAGGAAGGGCTCGAAACGGCGGCCGCGTTGGTCCGCGAGGGGGCGATCGCGGCCCTGCTGGCGCATGACGAGCGCGGCGCGGATCAGGCGCGGGAACGGCTTGGAGAACGGGGCGTCGCCTTGGCCGCAAGCGACAGGCGCCCCGAGGCCGCAGCGGGGCTGGTCCGCGTGGCCGTCGGCAACTTCGGCCGCCTCGACGCCCTTTGCCACATCACGCGGCCCCCCAGCAAAACCCTTTCCCGGACCGAATTTCACAAGACCCCGGCCGAGGCGTGGGACAAGGAGCTGCGCGCGGCGGTGGATCCGGTGTTCTTCTCCCACGCGGCGGCGATCAGCCACTGGCTGGAACAGAAAACCGCCGGGCTCGTGGTGGACGCGCTCCGCGCGGAACCGGAGCCGCAAAACGAGGCTCCCTTCGCCGGGGCCTTGATCCAAGAGGCGATCGCCGGGCTGGTCCAAGGCCTGGCCGCCCGGTACGGCTCGCGAGGGATTCGCCTGAACCTGCTTCGCGCCCCGCTTGTTCCCGAACGTTCCGGGACGAAATCGCCTCTCCCAGGCCAAATTGTCGACGCGCTGGCGTTTTTCTTTTCCCGAGCAGGCAGTTTCGTCTCCGGCGCGACCCTGCCCCTGAGCGCGAAGCCTTCCTCCGCGCCGAGTTCGAGCGCGTCCTCTCCCGGAGCTGCCAAGCCGCAAGCTCCCGAGGCCGCCAAACCGGCCGCCGCGTCCGGGCCGCCGATGGGCGCGGGATTCTGGAGAGCGCTGGGCAGGGCGTGGGGCAAATCGCGGCCCAAAACCAAGGAAAACCCGTGAAGCTGCGGCAAGCCGGCGCCGCTCACCGATAAATCAGGTACTTGGCTCGCAAGGCGCGGAACCGCTCCAGAGCCGGGGCCCAACTGCGCGCGAGCTCTTCGCCTGAAACGCCCGCGGCCAACGCCCGCCGCACCTTGTCAGTGCCCATCAGCTTGTCGAACATGGCGAAGGACCGCCCTTGCCGCGCCGCCTCGGCGTAAAGGCGTTTGCCGGCCAACTCGCGCGCCGCGTCCAACGCGTAAAAATTGATCGGCACAAGCGGAGCGGCCGCCGGGTCGGTCAGCCGCAGGCGGACGCCGTGAACCTTCCTGCCCGCATATGCGCCGCGGCGCGGCGTGAAGGAAACCGGATCGAACGCGATGCCGGGCAGTTTCTTTCGGGCGAACCACGCGGCCAGCAGCCGTGCGTCCCACCAAGGCGCCGCGACGCACTGATAGGGATGGGGCGTGCCGAAGCCGACGCTCACGCCGCCGATCTGGGCCAGGTAAGCCGTGGCCGTTAAATAGAAAGGCCGCTCCGGATCGGTCATCGCCGGGGAAGGCGGAACCCACGCAAGGCCGGTTTCCCGCCAGGTCATTTTCCGCTGCCAGCCCGCCATTGGAATCACAGAAATCCAGCGGCTTTTTGAAATCCACTTTTCTCCGGCGATCATCAGCGCCAACTCGCCCGGCGTCATGCCGTAGACAAGCGGGATCGGCCACTGGCCTACGAAGGAACGGAATTTGGGATCCAGCACGGGCCCCTCGACGCGCGTCCCGCCCAGCGGGTCGGGCCGATCCAGGACGAGAAAGTCGACCCCGGCCTTCGCGCACGCCTCGATCGCCAAGCCCAACGTGCTGATGTAAGTGTAGGAGCGAAGCCCCACATCCTGGACGTCGTACACCATCAGGTCGATTCCCTTGAGCATCTCCTCGGAAGGCGCGCGCGTCGCCTTGGGGCCGTAAAGGGAAAAGACCGGCAATCCGCTGGCGGCGTCCCGGCTGTCGGGAAATTCCCGGCCGGCGGCGACCTTGCCCTCCAGGCCATGCTCGGGCGCAAAAAGCGCAACAAGGCGCACGCCCGGCGCGGCTCGGAGGATGTCCGCGGCGCGTCGGCCCTGACTGTCCACGCTGGTCTGGTTGGCGATGAGTCCGATCCGGCGGCCCTTGAGCGGAGCGAACCCTTGGGCCTCGAGAACGTCAATCCCCAACCGCACTTGTGCTGCCGCGGCTGCAGCGGTCAGCGCGACAGCGGCAAACCAAGCCGCAACAAACCGCAGCCTCCCGGCCTCCGCGCCGGACAAAGCGGCGGGCCAAGAATTTCTGCTCCCCTTCATCGCTGCTGATTTTCTCCTTTCCTTGTTTCGGAAGAGAGCGTGTTTGTCCCGGACGAGGCGGCCTTCCTCCTGCAAAACAACGTGTAGGCATCCTTGTTGTGCGTGTCGGCGCATCCATACACCGCGCGGAGGAAAGTGTCGATGTGCACTACCTGGGTTTCAAATCCGCATTCTTCGAACGCCTTCCGGATCCGGTCCGCGCTCAGCGTGTTCCAATGGTAGTCCTCCACGCGCCGCACGACATGATCCGGCTCCTCGTGCATCTTGAAGAAGCCGAGGCAAAGGCCGCCGCGCACGACGCGGCACAGTTCCTTGACCGCCCGTTCCAACGCGGCCGGGCTGAGATGCTCGAACAGGTCGTGGGCGAAGGCCAGTTCGCAGGCCCCATCCGCCACCGGCAGTTCCAGCGCGTTGCCCGTTTCAAACCGCGCCTCGGGACAGAGGGCCTTGGCGTTGGCCACATTTTTCTCGCAGATGTCCAGGCCCAAATAATCCATACGCTCGGCGAGCCCGCAAGCCGCGATGGCTCGATAGTCATTGGCGGAGCCGCAGCCGGGCTCCAGCGTCAGCGGACGGCTTTGGGGCGGAGGCAGCGCGGCGAGGGCTTGCCGCCACAGATCAAGAAAAAGGCTTCGCTCCGGAGCCTCCTGCGGAATGCGGCCGCGGCCGCGCTCGGCCGCGTCGAGCAGCTTGCTCAGATAATCCGGGATGGGGAGTCCGCCCGGCCCGCGCGGACGGCTTCGAAGGCGCTCGGCTGTGTCCAGAACATATTCGGGGATGACTACGCCTTCCACCTCGCCTGCCGAATGTTCCAGGCCATAACGGATCCAACTCGTTTCCTCCGGCCCTATCGCTTCCTCGGCAAGGGTTTCCAGCCAATTCACCGCCAGGGCGAATCGCAGCTCATGATCCATGAGCCGCGCCCATCCCTCATCGATCCCGATCAACCGTTCGGCCAGGAAATGGCGGGTCAGGATGCTTTGGACATTGCGGCGGGGATCCTCCACGCCCTGGACCAAATAGTCCCGCAGCCAAGCCTGGTCGTGGCGCATCCATGAATCGGCCAGACGACAACTCTCTTCCCGAAGGGCGGGCGGCAAGGGATCGGAAGAGCGCGCGTTCATGCCGACAGTTTTCCCGCTTCTCAGCAACCGCGCGCCTGCCGAACCGCTTCTACAAACTGCCGGGCGCGCCGGGCGAGCTCCGTCCAGTCGCCTCGAGCG
>JAGHDA010000188.1 GCA_021160185.1 Verrucomicrobiota bacterium | reverse complement strand
GTTCCGATCCGCGCGGGCTGATGTATGCGCTGCTGGACGCGGCCGACCGGACAGGCTGGGCGCCGGACGCGGAACAGCCGTTCAGCGAGGCGCGCAACGTCGTGGAGCAACCTGACGCGCCGGACCGCGCGTTGTCGATCTACACCATGCATCGGCGCTGGTTCGAGCAACGGCTGCACGACGCAGAATACTGGGAGCGCTATTTCGACATGATGGCGCGCAACCGGTTCAATCGCTTCGTCTTGATCTTCGGCTATGAAAACGGGGGTTACATGGCGCCGGCATACCCTTGGTTCCTGGAGGTCAAAGGCTGGCCGCAGGTGAAAGTGGTCGGGCTGACACGCGCGCAGCAGCGGCGCTATGCCGAATCGCTCCATCGGCTCATCCGCCAGGCGCACGCGCATGGAATCGATTTCACAGCCGGGTTGTGGGACCACATCTATCGGGGCGGCGTGCAGTCCGGCGGGATGCGCGGGGCCAAGCCCGGAGCGCGAATTCCAGGACTGGTGTGGGGGCTGAACACAACCAACCTGATGGATTACTCCGAAGCGGCGCTGGCGCAATTTCTGGAGGCGTTCCCGGAGATCGATTCGCTGCAATGGCGCATGCATTGGGAATCGGGCCTGCGGCGCGGCGAGGAAACGCAACGGTTTTGGAGGAGGATGTTCAGCGTGATTCGACGAACGCGGCCGGGGCTGAGGGTCGATTTGCGAGCCAAGGGACTGCCGGATGAAATCATCCGGATGGGTTTGGACATGGGCATCCATCTGCGCATTGCAACGAAGCACTGGATGGAGCAGATGGGGCTGCCGTTTCACCCGACTCATATTCCGCGGCAAAACCAGCGCGACCGACGACACGGGTACGCGGACCTGCTCCGCTACCCCCGGGAATATCAGATGCATTGGCGGCTCTGGAGCGGAGGAACCGCGCGCATCCTGCTCTGGGGTTCTCCCGGCTACGCGCGGCGTTTCGTGGCCAGCGCGCATCTTTATGACGGCGATGGCTTTGAGGTGAACGAGCCGCTGGCCGCCAAGATGGCCTCGCATCCCCATGAGGAGAAGCCGTTTGAGCTGCTACAAGCGCCGCATCGTTACACCCGCTATGAATTCGAGCGATACTGGCATTTTTACCAAGTCTGGGGGCGCGTTGGATACAATCCAAACACACCCTCGGAAGTTTGGGATCGGGAATTCGCGCGGCGATTCGGGCCTGAAGCCGGACCGACGGTCGAACGGGCGTTGCACAAGGCAAGTTGGGTTTTGCCTCGAATTGTGGCCTCGGCGTTTCCCTATCGGCGGTTTCCCACCACGCGAGGCTGGGTGGAAAAACAACGCTGGGAAAACCTGGCCCGGTATGCCGCGGAGGCGGAAGGGAGCGATATTCAGCAATTTCAGGGACTGAGCGAAGCGGCGCGGCTGCGGCTGGAGGGCGGCGAGTCGGCCAAGATGTCCCCAGAGACCAACAGCGCCTGGCTGCTGACGCGCGCTCGGGAAATCCTGAAGCTGGCGCGAGAAGCGGAACGAACCGTCGGCTCCCATCGCAACAAGGAATTTGAATCGACCCTCGTGGATCTAAAAATCCTGGCCGGCCTGGCGGAGTATCACGGCCTCCGCATTCCTGCGGGGGTAAGTTATGCCCTGTATAAAAAATCGGGGGACGTGAATGCCTTGGACGACGCGATCGCCCGGGAAAGGGAGGCCGTCAAGGCATGGGAAAAGATCGTGGAGGCCGCAGGCGATTTCTACGCGCCCGATTTGAAAATGGGGCTGCCGTCGGCCGGGCTCTCAGGGCACTGGCGCGACGAACTCAAGGCCCTGCGCGCCGACTTGCGGAAGCTGGAGCAGGAACAACGAAACTTCAAACCCGCCGACAATCGGAGGGTGCGGTTGGCTCACGCGCCGGTCAGACGCGCTCGGCCGGGACGCGATCTGGTGATCCGCGCGACCGCGAGCGGGGTTTACGGTTCGCGCTCGGTTTGGTTGGTGTGGCGGCCGATCGGCGGCGCGTGGATCCGCACAGCTCTGAAACCGACGGGGCCCCACCTCTTCTCGGCAACGGCGCCGGGCCGATCGATTCGAACAGACATCGAGTATTACCTCGAAGCCGAAGGCGCGAGCGGGCGGGCGACGTATCCGGAACGAGGTCCGGAGCAGCCGATTCGGGTGAAGGTCTCCGCCGATCGCCGACCGCCAACGGTGGTCCATCAAGCCGTGACGCGGGCCCGGCCGAGCAAGCCGCTGCGGATCACGGCGCGGGCGCGCGACCCGAGCGGGGTGAAGTGGGTGCGGCTGCGCTACCGAAGCGTCAATCAGATGTTCGATTACGCAACGCAAATGATGCAGCCGACAGGACGCCCAGATGAATACGCCGCCGTAGTCCCGGGCGAAGCCCTCGATCCAAAATGGGACTTCATGTATTTCATCGAAGCGATGGACCAGGCCGGCAACGGGAAGATTTACCCGGACCTCGAACGAACCCAGCCCTACATTATTGTCCGCCTGCATCCCTGAGCCCCGCCTCCGGCGCAGATGAGCGAGGAAGCGCCGCTTCCTGAGATATCTCCAGCTCAACGGTCTGCCCGGGGGCGACCTCCACCTTCTTAAGCGGAACGAAGACCTTGCCGCCGCCCTCTGCTGGACGCCATTCCACTAGAAGCATCGTTCCCGCCGGCGCCCGTTTAAACTCAAAGCGTCCGCTGGCGTCCGTAACGGTTTTGAACCCATTAAGGGCATGGAAGACGTCGCGCTCGAGGC
>JAGHDA010000215.1 GCA_021160185.1 Verrucomicrobiota bacterium | reverse complement strand
GACCAGTTCGGTCTTCATGCGGGAAAGCGGATGTGGATTATCAGGTCCCCATTCGGTCATCGGTTACGCTCTCCTGTTTAGCGTTGGTGTGCAATGGTGCGAAGGCCGCCTAACTACTGTTTGTATGGTTTCCGCATAACACGCATTGCGTTCTTCCTCACAGATCGCCCACGGGGCTTCTCACGCCCTTGCCGCCTCGGTTGAGAACGCAGTCGAGAGCGCCGGGTAACAGGACGCGGCCCCAGCCAACGGCCAGGCCGCGTTCGTGGATCGCCTTGACTTCGTCACGGTTCATGACGACAGGCAGGCGCTTGGGCTTCCAGGCGCGGATGACTTCGCCCAAGTCGCCGATTTCGCGCCCCAGCACATGGCGATAAAGGAACAGCAACGCTGAAAGCGCCTGATTCTGCATCGAGGCGCTGACCTTCTCCTTGAGCGCAAGATGCGTCAGGAAGGCGTTGGCTTCCGCCCCGCCCATTTCGACGGGATGACGCACCTTGTGAAAGAAGATGAACCGCTTGAGCCATCGGTAATACGCTTGCGTGGTCCATCGGTTGTAATGGCGCGAGCGGAGCGCTTGGCTCATCCGCTCGAGGAGTTTCGGTTTGCGCCGGGAGGTTTCTGAACGGCGGAGCTCGCCGCGGACTTGAACCTTAAGTTCCGCATGCGTCCAAGCAGGCTGTCTTGTTGCGCGCGTCATCCGCCGGTCTCCAATTTCGCCGTCCTTAACCTGGATTTCCCAGATAACGCAAGGTTTACCATGCTTTTTACAGACTCTCAAGGTAACGCACTAATGATCGAGCGGGGCCTTGCCAAGTTTTGTTCGAATTTTTTCCGAATCGAGGCGCTTATGCTCGCCGGGTGTTTGCGGACGCTTTTGGATGGGCCTGCGCCGCCCGCCACCCGGCCGCAAGCGCCGCTTCCAAGCGCCCGCAGATTTGAGGCGTCGCCTCTTCCCGGAAAGAGGCGCGTCCGAAAAGCGTTCCCCAAAAACCGATTTGACCTCTTGGTCCGGAGGCGTACGTTGCCGAAGTTGGAGCAACCCCGGAGGTTCAAGCTATGAAGAAAACCGGATTGAGCATGTGGGCGTCCGCCCTCGCCTTGGGCGTGGCGGGCGCAGTCGTGGCGTGGGCTGCCAATCAGCCCGGACCGGAGAAGAAAGCGCGGCCTGACTCACCCCCGCAAAGGGAGAAGCCGGGGATGACGCGGATGGAGATGCAGCGTTACGGGCTGCTGCCGCCCGATTCGCAGTCCGCCCGGATCGAACAGGAGGCGCGCCGTCCCCAGCCTCCGCCTGAGGAGCTGCGGGGCAAGATCGCGGCGATGCGCGAGCGGATGGCTGATCTCGCTCGGGCCGGCAAGCGGGAGGAGGCCGCCAGAGTCAGACGGGACCTGGACGCTTTGCGGAGGAGGGTCGGCGAGTTGGAAAGGCGGCGGGGCGTCCCAGAGCGACTGCGGGCGGCTCGCCCCGAGCCTCCCCGGCCTCCTGAGAGCCCTCCGCCTGAGGAGATCGAGCGCCGGCTCCATCACATAGAGATCGCCGTGGATAATCTCCATGCCGCTGGGCTTCATGATGTGGCCGAAGAGCTTGCCCGACGGGCCGGGGAGATGCGGGCCGATCTGGAGCGCAGGCGCGCTCCGGAGCCGCGGCCTGAGGGGCTTCCTCCGGAAGCGATGCGCGGGATAGAGGAGCGTTTCCGGGCGATCGGCGGGGCCATTGCCGAATTGCGGGAGGAGATGGGCCGGTTGGCTCGGCAGGTGCGGGAACTTCGCGGTTGGGCCGCCCGGGAGAAAGAAGAGCAAGAGCATCGGGCCAGGGCGCGCGAGGAGCGGGAGGAACGCGACAAGCCTGGTCGGATCGAACGGGAGCGGGATCGCCGCGAGGAGAGAGATTAACGCGGAGGATCGGAGGGCCGCTTTCCCTCGGCGCGCGGGGGGCGGCCCTCCTCCTTGCGGGGTTCTTTCGGGCGCTCGGAGGCTGATGACGCGAAGCGTCGGAGCACAGCCTCGGTGAGTTTCCGCCGCGCCTCGATTTCGCGGCGTCGCAGGCGGCGAATTTCGGCGTAAGCGAGAAGAATCGCCCCCAGAGAAGCCGCGAGGCACAGGAGCGCCAGCGCCGACAAGCTCCAGAGGCTTAGCAAACGCTTGGGGAGACACAGCGCTCCAAGCAACGCGGCGAACGCCAGAAGGGCCAACCCCCCGCTGAGTTTCCTCCTCCGAAGGGCGCGTGCGTCAAGCGGCTCGGGCGGGGGTTTTTCAGGCGGCGGGTTGGCGTTCATTGGACAAGCGGGTTTTGAAAAAATATGCTTTGGGAAACCCGGCCCCGGCGGCTCGGCTCCCAAGTTGGGGAATATTGATCAAATCGACGAAGGAGGTAAAGCATGCAAATTGCAACCCAACTAGCCCTGTTCCTTGAGAACCGTCCTGGAACGCTCGCGCGCGTATGCAGCGCATTGGCGGAGCAGGGGATCAACATCCTCGCCGTTTCCACCAGCGACACGGTGGATCATACGGTCGTCCGGATGGTGGTGAGCGACCCCCGCAAGGCGCTGTTCCTTTTCGAGGAGCGCGGAACGCTTGTGGTAGAGAGCGAGGTCCTGCTGGTTGAGGCTCCGAACAAGCCGGGAGCGCTGGGCCGAATCGCCGCTGCCTTGGCCAAGGGCAAGGTCAACATCGACTACCTCTACTGCGCCGCCACGCCTTCCAGCCGGAAGGGCGTTGTGGCGCTGCGCGTCTCGAATCCCAAGCGCGCGCTCGGCCTGCTTCAGGAGGAATTCGGGAAAGCCGCTTAGCAAGCCGTTGAAAGACGGTCGGTTTTCCGCCCCCTCACGTCGGCGGCTGCAAGTTGGAGGCAGCCGCCGAGGCAACGAGACGGGATCAAGGCCGGGGGGAAACCAGGCGGCCGTTTGCTCTCCGCAAGGCGTTCTGCTCTTTGCGTCGGCAGTTGCCGGGCCTTTCCGCGGAAACCCAAAAATTGCCTGAGGGGATTTTCAGGAAGACGCTTCGAAGGCTGGCGGTTGGAGGCCGGTTGGGGCAGACTGAGCGCATGGGGAATCCAGGTGTCTGTCCCAACTGCGGCGCAGAGCTGCCCCCCAAGGCGCGGGCGTGTCCGGAATGCGGCTCGGACGAGCGGACAGGTTGGTCGGAGGAGGCGGACACGGGCGCGTTGGGATTGCCGGATGAGGAGTTCGACTACGAGGCGTTTGTGCGTCAGGAGTTTGAGGGCGAAGAGCGGGGCGGCCCGCCGCGTTGGGCGAAGTGGGCGGCGGCGGTAGTCTTGGCGGCGTTTTTGGCGTGGTGGCTGTGGCGATGAAACCTGCTCGGCGGAACAATGCTTCGGGGCGCGCGGCGGCGGTTCTTCTCGCGGCGGCTGCGGCGTTAGGCCTGCGCGGCGCGGAAGGGCCCGCCGCCGGCTCGGTGGAGGACAAGCCTTACCCGCAGATGGTGTCCCGGCAGTTTCCTTCGAACCCCGAGCTGGCCGGGGCGGAATTCGAGCGGGTGGTTGCGGACAAGGAGGGGCGCGTGTTTGCGCTTACCGATCGGGGCCTGGCGCGGTTGATCGGCGGGCGTCTCGCTTTGGACCGCAGCCTCGAAGCCTGGCGGATTCGCCCGGTGTACGACCTGTGTGTCGCCCGCGGCGGTTTGTTCTGCCTGTTGGACCGGGAGTTTTTCAGCCCCGCTTTCGCCGGAAGGTTCCTTGCCAGTTGGCCTGAAGGCGACTATCGGCGGTTCGCCGTGGCGGAGGACATGACCGCCTTGCTGACGGGGCCGACCAACGCCGTGTGGTTTCACGATCCGAAATTCGATCCGGTGACGCCTCCGCTTCCGGGCGGCGTGAGCCGCATATGGGCTGCGGGGAGGGAATTTTACGCGTTGACCCCCACGGCTGTTTATCGGGTTCGCGCCGGGCGATCGGAGTTGTTTTACCGGGGCGGGGAGCTGACTTCCCTGGCTGTGGCCACGAACATGGTGTGGGTGGGAAGCCTGCGCGGGGTGACGGCCTTGAGCCGGACCAACGGGGCTCCGTTGGGTCGCGGCGCCGCCCGCGCGCCGCGCTCCGCCGTCACGGCGCTTGCGTCCGGACCCGGAGGGCTTTGGGCCGGGACGCGCAAGGGCGTGTGGCGGCTCGAAGCGCCGGGGCGGATCCGCTATTTCGCCTCCCGCCGATGGCTTCCGGACGATTGGGTGGCGGATGTGGCCGCGGACGGCGAAGGCGCGTGGGTTTTGACGCGCTTGGGGTTGGTCTGGCTCGGCCCCGCGCCGATGACCCTCACTGACAAAGCGGCGGCTTTTGACCAGCGCATCCGGCGGCGGCATCTCCGTTTCGGGCTTTGCGCGGCCCTTCAGTTGCCCGCGCCGGGAGAGGAGACGGGCGCTCGGTTGACAGCCGACGAGTGGGACGGAGTTCGCACTTGTCTCTACCTGGCGGCCCAGGCGTTTCGGTTCGCCGTCACCGGAAGCGAAGAGGCGCGCGCCAACGCCTGGGAGGCGTTTTCCGCGCTGGAACGGCTCGAGTGGCTGACCCCCTTAAGCGGGTTGCCCGCCTCCAGCTACGCGCGCACCGGCGCGGTGCCGATCTATCGCGGCGGATGGCAGGCCGGGCGCGATCCGCGTTGGATGTGGCGGCAGCCTGGCGGCGACCGCGATCTGGCGGCGTTGACCTTCGCCTGCGCGGCGCAGTTCGAGTTCGGGGCCAAGACCCTGGTGGAGCGGCGGCGTGTGGCGGTGTTTTTCGATCGGATCGCCGATCTTCTGGTGCGCTCCGGCTACAAATGGCCCTCGCCGGCCGGGCAAGCCGTGGCGCTGGCGCGTTGGGATCCGGCCTATGTGAACCGCCTGCCGCTCGGCTCTCTTAAGCGGCGGCTCCTCAGCGCCGAAGCGCTCGCGGCTCTCCAATTGGCGTATCACATGACCAGCCGGCCGGTTTACCGCGATCGGGCTGTGAATCTTCTACAGCGCGAGGGGTATCTGGCCAACCTCACCAACTCGATGAGCCTCTACTATCGGCGCATTGCCGCAGGGTCCGCGCCGCCGCCCGCGGCTGCCGCGTGGGATCATGGAGACGACCTGTCGGCGTTTCTCGTTTACTGGCCGCTTTGGCGGTTCGCTCTCAGCCCTCCGCTCAAGCGCCTTTACGCCGCCGCAATGGCTGAGCATTGGCAGTTGGAGCGGGGCGAGCGCGATCCGTTATGGAACTTCCTTTTCGGGATGATCGGCGCGCCCGCTTGCGACGTGGCGGCGGCGGCGGAAACGCTCCGGCGTTGGCCGATGGATTGGACCAGTTGGACCGTGGAAAACGAAGGGCGGGAGGACCTGGACTGGTTTTCTCCGAGCGTGCGCGGCCAACGTTGCGCCCCTTTGCCGCCTATTGACGAACGACCGCTGGTTCCCCTCGGCGGGAACCCTTGCCTTGTAAGCGGCGGCGGCGACGGCCGGATGCAGTATCCGGCGGTGCGTTTTCTCCTGGCGTATTGGATAGGGCGTCGCTTCGGCTTCCTCGCGCTTCCGGGCGCCAAGCCGCCGCCGCCCGCTCCGGCGCCGTCTGCTCTGCGGCTGCCTCCTGCCAGGCCCGCCGCGCCCGAAGGCGCGGCGCAACCGGGCCGGACGACTCCGCGCCCCTCGCGCTCGGACGCTTCTTCCGGCGGCGCGCCGGTCCCGCCGTCGGCCTCGCCGCCCGCTCCGAAAGGGCCGCAGGCTTCCGGAGCGGCCGGCGACTGAGCCTTTCCCGACGCGCCGGCTCGACGCCGGGAGCGTTGCCGGACGGCTTTCCGAGAAATCGACGCGAAAAAGGCGGCGGGAGAGCTCCGCCGCCTTGACGCGGGTTGGGTTTCCAAGGAGCCCTATTTGCTCACCACCCGGTAGAACTGCCGGGGCCCGGTCGCCTCGGCGTCTTCCCAGCACGCCTGGTCCCCCTCGGCCGTCACCGT
>JAGHDA010000354.1 GCA_021160185.1 Verrucomicrobiota bacterium | reverse complement strand
GCTTATCCTCTACATTCTGGCCGGGATGTTCGAGCGCGGTTTCGTGCCGGAATTTCCGGTGTTTCTCGACAGCCCGATGGCGATCGAAGCGACGAATATCTACACCCGCCATCCGGAGCTTTTCGACGCCGAGGCCGCGGAGCGCAGCCGCAACCGCTACTTTATCAAAGACTTCCGCTCGCTCCAGCTCTGCCGGACCGCGGATGAATCCAGGGCGCTGAACGACCTTTCCGGTCCATGCCTTATCATGGCCGGGGCGGGGATGTGCAACGCGGGCCGCATCCTGCATCATTTCAGGCAGAACCTTTGGAAGAAAGAAACCTGGGTGCTCATCGTGGGCTACCAGGCCCGCGGTTCGCTGGGGCGGCTGTTGGTGGAGGGCGTCAAGAAGGTGCGCATCTTCGGCGAGACCATTGCGGTCAAGGCCGCTGTCAGAACCCTGGGCGGGTTCAGCGCCCACGCGGGGCAGAAGGATCTTCTGAACTGGTTCGAGTGTCTGGCCCCGGCGCGGCCGCGCCTGTTCCTCACCCACGGCGAGCCGCCCGCCCAGCAAGCCTTGGCGGAGGAGATTGAGCGGAGATTCAAAATCCGCGCCGCGACGCCCGGCATGCGGGAGACGATTGAGCTTTGAAAGCGTCGCCGGGCCGCTGGGCCGCTCCTTGCGCTTATGCCTCGCCGGACGCTCGGAGGGGCAGAGGGCGCGGATTGACGTAGCGCAGGATCGTGAAGCGATCCGTTTCCCGAAGCGTTTCGCGCAGGGCGAACAGTTCCTCGAAGGGCGGAAAGAACGTGTCGCCCTCCGGTTCCATGTGGACCAGAGTAAGGTACAGATCGGAGCAGTAAGGCAGCGCCGCCCGGTAAACCTCCGCGCCGCCGCAAATGAAAAAGTCGCGCGGATCGTTCGCCAGGGGAATTTCCTCCAGGGAGCGGACCGTGCGCACGTCCGGCCGGGAGAACCCGGAGCGGCTCAGCACAATGGTCTCTCGATGCGGCAGGGGCTTGCCGATGGACTCGAACGTGCGCCGCCCCATCACCAGGACGTGGCCGGTGGTAAGCTGCTTGAACCACCGGAAGTCTTCGGGCAAGCGCCACGGGATGCGGCCGGCTCGGCCGATCACCCGGTTGCGCGCCATTGCGGCGACGGCCTTAAAGGCTTTCATGGGCTGCCGCGTCCGAACGCCCCCGGCGCAGGGCGATCTGCCCCGGCGCCCCGCTTTCCATCGCGCGCCGCGCGCCCTCGATCACCGTTTCCCATTGGAACGCCGGGCCCGGATCAACCTTGTTCTTCTGGATGTGGTAGTGGCCTAGAAGGCCCTGATGCCGCCTCCACTGATCGCGGGTGAGCGCGTGGGCGATCAGCCGCCCCTGGGCGTCGCGGGGGCAGTCGCATCGGATCTTGGGGAAAATGCGGCAAAGCGCGGCGGTGAGACGGATCAACGCCTGGTATTGCTCCGGCGTGAAGTCGTACTGGATGAGGCGCGCGCCCTGGACGACGCCTTCGACCGGCTCGCTCCGCGCCGGCCGCGGCCTGAAGCCCGGGCGGAGGAACCCTGTCGGCTGAAGCCGATCCGGCACGCGAATCCATGTCCGGCCGCGACTGTCCCGCGCGTACCATTCCCGCAGCCTCTCCAACTGGCCCGGCGGATACGCGCCCACGTTGGCGATTTCGATCCCGATGGAGCGGCGATTGGAAATGGTGGCGTGCCAGGCTGCCTCCTTCAGATCCAGCGTCTGGTAAATCGTCCCGTCTAAGTCGAGGAGGAAATGAACGCTCAACTGGCGCTCGTCGTGCAGCACGCGGAAACAGCCTCGGCTGGTTCCCACCGCGTCGTAGTGGAAGACGAACTGGTCCACCACGCCCTGGAGCGCTTCCAGGTCGGGCCTTGCGCCGCCGAGTTCGCCCTTGCTGAAACGGGAGCCGTAGGTGCGCCGGGGCCACGACCGTCCTGAGCCTTGGCTCCGGGAGTTGCTGAAAAACGGCCTCTCCAGGTAGCCGTTGTAACCGTTTGGCTCGTCCCATCGCACCACGCGCGCGCCGATGTGGAACGGGATCCCGGCCGCGTAGATTTCATCGCCTTGCATGGGTTGGGGAATCTCCCTTTGGGACGGAGGGAACCTCCTTGCCGGCCGCGCCGAAGGCAGCTCGCACATCGACGGCGCGCGCCCGGCGCATCCGCTCAAGCCCAGGATCAACGCCGCCCAAGTCCCCGCCGTCAGAATGTTTTTGCCTTTCACTGGGATTGCCTCCTTACACCGCCACCGGCGCTTTGATGGCCGGGTGAGGATCGTAGTTCAGAAGCTCGATGTCTTCGTACTGGAAATCCAGGACTGAGCGCGCCTTTGGGTTCAGCCGCACTGTAGGCAGCGGACGCGGTTCCCGGCGCAATTGCTCCTGGGCTTGGCGCACGTGATTAGCGTAGAGATGGACGTCCCCGAAGGTGTGGATGAACTCGGCGGGCCGCAAGCCGCACGCCTGGGCCATCATCATCGTCAGCAGCGAGTAGCTTGCGATGTTGAACGGCACGCCCAGAAAAATATCGGCGCTCCTTTGGTACAACTGGCAGCTCAATTCGCCCTCGTGAACGTAGAACTGGAAGAGGACGTGGCAGGGCGGCAGGGCCATGCGGTCCAGCTCGCCAGGATTCCACGCCGAGACCAGCAGCCGGCGGCTGTGCGGGTTGCGGCGGATTTCCTCCTCCACCGCCCGGATCTGGTCGATCGACCGGCCTTCCGGGGTCCGCCAATCCCGCCACTGCGCGCCGTAGATGCGGCCCAGATCGCCGTCAGGCCCGGCCCATTCGTCCCAAATCGTCACGCCGCGCTCCTGGAGCCAGCGCGCGTTGGTTTCCCCGCGGAGGAACCAGAGCAATTCGTAAACAACCGATTTGAAATGAATTTTCTTGGTGGTCAGCAGGGGAAACCCGCGGCGCAGGTCGAAACGCAACTGGGCGCCGAAGAGGGAATAGGTTCCCGTGCCGGTCCGGTCCGGCTTGGGCCGGCCTTCGGTGAGGAGCCGGCGGAGCAAGTGCAAGTAAGGCGCCATAAGCAAGCGTCAGTTTGTTTTTCGATCGGCCCCGAGCCTGGGGGCTCGCTCTTGGAAGGTCAAGCCCGGGCGCCTGGGAAGAGCCCGAAGGGGCGCGGGGCCTTTTCGCGCGTTGGGCGCCGCCGCTTGCGCCGAAGCCCTTTTCCCCCTAAAAGGGCGGCGGTGCGTCAGGGAAAAAAATCCGAGGCAAAGATCCGATCGCGCGCAACAGCCCGATCCGTCGCTTATGGGGCTTTAGCGCGAAGGTTAACCGAGGGCCGTCCCGTGGAGGAGCTGCTCGAAACCGACCTTCGGTTTCGCCAGCTTCCTCTGCGCGAACGGCGCCTGACCCAGGAGTTGGTCTATGGGGTGGTTCGCTGGCAGAGCCTTCTGGATTGGCTGGTTTCCCGTCGCATGGGCGGCCGGCGGGTTAAGCGGCTTCTGCTCCAACTCCTTCGTCTGGGCGTCTACCAGATCCTGTGGCTGGACCGGGTTCCCGATCATGCGGCGGTCAATGAGACCGTGGAGCTGGCCAAGGAGGTCGGGTTCTCGGACCAGGCCGGTCTGGTCAACGCAATCCTGCGCGCCTACGCCCGCGAGAAAGACCAGGCATGGGAGGCGATCCGCCGGCTTCAGGAGGAAAATCCCGCCCGCGGCTGGTCCCACCCCCGATGGCTGGCGGATCGATGGACGGCGCGGTGGGGGCGG
>JAGHDA010000398.1 GCA_021160185.1 Verrucomicrobiota bacterium | reverse complement strand
GTCTGGGGCACGCCTTACTACATCGCACCGGAAAAGGTGATGCGGGAGGGCGAGACGTTTCTTTCGGACATGTACAGCCTGGCGGCCACGCTGTACCACGCGCTCACGGGGCAGGCGCCCTTTGAAGCCTCCAGCGCGGAGGAGGTGGTCGCCGCGCATGTCCATACGCCGTTGACTCCGCCCAACGCGGTGAATCCGAACATTTCTCAGCCTACGAGCGACGCGATCGTCAAGGCGATGGCCAAATCGCCCGCCGACCGTTATCAGAGCTACGATGAGTTCATCATGGCGCTGACCGCGGCGCGGAGCCAGTATCTCTACAACACGCTGGTTCGCCGCCAAGGCGAAAAAAGCGGCGGCATCAAAGGATGGTTCCGCCGCTGACTTTTCGGCGCGGGGCGCTTCCGGTTTGTTTCTTGGAGAACCGATCGGCGGTTGGAGCTCACTTCGCCTTCCCGGCCGGTTCGGTCTTCCCCTCCGCCTTCTCCAGCGCCTCGATTTTGGCCTTCAGCTTGCCAAGTTCGCGCTCTTTGTTCCGCAAGGTTCGTTTCAGGTCGGCTATTTCTCCGCGGAGCCGCGCCAGCTCTTCCTTGGCGTCATCTTTGCTGCGGAGGGCCTCCAAGGCTTGGGACGCCGCGCGGCCGACCGCGTCTTCCTCGCCCGCCTGCGCCAAGGCCTCCAGGATCGGAGCGGCGGACGGCTCGCCCAATGTTCCGAGGGCTTTGATCGCGGCCAGTTTGACCTGCCGCCGCCGATCCCGCAGGTACGGCTTCAGAAATTCCAGCGTCGGCGTTTTGTCTTCGAGGTCGCGGCTGAGCTGAGCCGCCGTCTGAAACGCCTGAGCCAATCCGGCGCGAGTGAAACGATCGCCCCGGCGGCGCACGGTGTCCATGATTAGCTTGGCGAATTTCGGCTTTCCGATTTTCCGCATAGCCGCGACGGCCGCCTCGGCGATTTCGTTGCGGAAGGAGTCTTCGCGCAGGCGCTCGGCGAGAAGGGCCTCCGTTTC
Organism: Verrucomicrobiota bacterium; assembly: GCA_021160185.1. Taxonomy (GTDB): domain Bacteria; phylum Verrucomicrobiota; class Verrucomicrobiia; order Limisphaerales; family CAZBKV01; genus JAGHDA01. The sequence goes on along the minus strand of JAGHDA010000398.1, from coordinate 3,963 downwards.
CTTGCCGGGCCAGGCGCCCAAGGCCCGGATCCCCGCCGCGCGGATGTCCGGGTTGCGTTCGGAGCGGATCATGGCGCAGAGCGCCCGGCGGGTTTCCTCGCGCGGGAACGCGGTCAGATCGCGCCAGACCTGGATGCGCACGCGGGCGTCCCGTTGGCGCGTCGAGGCAAGCAGCGCTTGAAAAGCCGCCTCGTTGTGGATCTGTCGCAGCGCCCGGGAAGCGGCGATCCGCACGCCGTAGAAACGATCCTTCTGAAGCCGTTCTTTTAGGAGCCTGACCGACCGGGCGTCTTTGAACTTGGCCAGCGCCTCCACCGCCTGGAGCCGCCCCAGCATGTCTTTGGGCTCCTCCAGTTGCGCCTCGATCATCGCCCGCGGCAATGGAAAGTCGATCCGAGCCAAAAGCGTGTAATCCGGGTCCAATCGGATCAGTCGCGGCGGGGCGGGCAGGGCGAAGGTGAATTGCTCCTCCTGGTTGCGCGCCTCTACCGTGCGGCGGAAGTCGTAGCCCTTGCCTTTGAATCGGATTGTGAGCGGGAAGCGGAAGACCATTACCTTGTCGCTGATCTTCTGACGCTGCTTCAACGTCAGTTTCGCAAGCCCCCTCTGTTCGTCCCACTCGTATTCCGCCTTAATGTCCGGCGCGCCGCCATGATAAAGCCATTGATCGGCGAACCGTTCCCAAGAGCGGCCTGAAAGCTCCTCGACGATTTCCAGGAGGTCCTCGGTGTCCGCCGACCGGAAGGCGTATCGCCTAAGATAAGCGCGGATGCATCGGCGGTAGAGCGGCTCGCCGAGTTGAGAGCGGAGCATGTGCAGCACCCAACTTGCCTTGGGATAGTTGCGGAAACTGAACTGATCGTCGGGGCGAGAGTATTCCCGCCATACGATCGGGATTTCGTCGTTCTGATGGGAGAGAACGCCGCGGGCGTCCCGCCACATCTGGTAGAGAAAAGCGTCGCGGCCGTAGCGATGCCCGATGTAGAGATTCTCGTAGTAGCTGGCGAAGCCCTCGTTCAGCCACAGATGCGCCCACTCCTTGCAGGTGACCAGGTCTCCGAACCATTGATGGGCCATTTCGTGGGCAATGAGGCTTTCGCTCGAGCGGAGATTCTCTGTTTCCGTGGGATGGAGCGTCCGGTCGGTCAGGAGCGTCAGAGAGGTGTTCTCCATGCCGCCCGCCACAAAGTCGTGGACGCACACCTGGGCGTACTTGTCCCACGGAAACGGCACGCCGATTTCTTTCTCGAAAAATTTCATCACGTCGCGCGTGCAGGCGAAGGAGTTGCTCGCCAGGGGAAAGAGCGAAGGCGGGGTCCAGAACGTGAGCGGCACATCGCGCCACTTGTCCTCCAGCTTCCGGAAGCGCCCCGCAGCCAGAGCGACCAGATAGCTCACGTGCGGCTTGTCCTGACGCCAATGGAACATGTGGAGGTTTCGTTCCGGATCGAACTTGTCTTCCACCAGGCGTCCGTTGGAAATGGCTGTCATTCCCTCCGGAACCCAGCAGATCAACTCGGTGGCAAATTTTTCGTTGGGAGCGTCGTAGCACGGGAACCAACACCGAGCGGTGATCGCCTCGCCTTGGGTGAAAAGATGGGTGTCCTCGGCAGGATAACCCTGCTCCGGGGTTCGGAAGTAAAGTCCTTCCTCCGGCGCGGCGGAATAGGCGATCCGCACCCGCGCCTCTTCACCAGGTCGCAGCCTCGGCGCAAACCGGAGGAAAAGCTTGTCCTTTTCCAACCCCCAGTCTTTCAGGGGAACCGAAGAGTCCACGTTGGTCACGAGCAAGTCCACCGCGTCCAGCGAAAGCGTCTCCAACGGCATTCCCACCGGCTTGAAACGAAGCTCCGCCGCGCCCTGGATGGTCCGGGCCTTGAAGTCGGGGATGATCTCGATTTTGAGGTTCAGGATGTCCGCCGGCCTGTCGGGCGTGTAATGCCGCTCCGGCGGCGGCGCGGCTTTGGACGGCTCCGGCCCGGCGGCGGCAAGCCTCAGGAGCCCCGCCGCAATGGCGCAAACGACCGCGGCGGGGAAACCGCGGGCGGAAAGCGCGGGGCGCAGGATTGTCTGTCGGTTTTTCAAGGCGAAGGACGATCGGCTTCGGATCTTCATGGTTGAGTTTCCCTTGCTTTTCCGGACCTTGCGTCGACACAGACAGTCTTCGACTGCATTTTCGCGCCGTGATCCCGTTCTGGGCAAGCCGTCTTTGTGTCGAAGGCTCACACCCGATGGTCGGCGCGCCATAGGAGCCACGCGCCCGCGCCTTGGAAGAGAAGATTCGGGATCCACACCACCCATTGAGGATGGAGTTGGGGCGAGTGCTTCCACGCCTCGGCAAGGACGAAGAAGGCGTAGTAGAGAAGCGTGAGAGCCAACCCGATTGCCACGGCGATCGAGGTTTCCCGCCGACGGGAGCGGACTCCCAGGGGCGCGCCCAACAGAGCGAAGCCCACGCAGGCGAAAGCGAAAGACGCCTGCCGATGGATCTGGAAAACGATCGGCGAGACGTCGAGCCCCAGCGCCTTGTTTTCACGGTAGGCGGCGAGCAGTTGGCTCCACGTCATTTCGGAGATTTTGGGCCGGACGCCGCGTTGCCGTTGGGCGGGCAGGGGCAGTTCCAGGACGGAATCTTCCACAGTCGCCCACTGCCACGAATCGATGTAAAGCACCTCCGCCTCGGGCATGCGCACGGTCACCAGCCGGTTGGTTTCGTCCACGGCGTAGTCGGCTTTCCGGGCGGTGATCGTGGCCAGGACGCGCGCTGGGCGCGGTCCGGCGCGGTCCGGCGCGGTTCCCTCGGCGGCGTCGAGCCGATTGGTGCGCATCCTGTAGATCACTACGTCCTCCAGCTCGCGCCCTCGGGCCTTGCCGATGTACACGATGTAGCCGGGGAAGATCTTGATGAACTGGTTGTCCACAAGAAGCGCTTCAGGCGAACGCAGGCCGACTTCGTAGAGGAGCTTTTTGTACGTGACGCGGCTGCGGGGGGAGATTTCGAAGTAAAACCAGCCCGTCAGGCTTGTCAGCAGGAGGCTGAGCAGGAGGACGGGAGCGACCAGGGTCAAAAGGCTGACGCCGCCCGCCCGGGCGGCGGTCAGTTCCTGGTCGGCGCTGAGCCTGCCGAACACGAGCAAAGTGGCTGTGAGCAGCCCGATCGGCAGGGCGAACACCGCCACGAAAGGAATGAGCAGGAGCACCGCCTTGCCCAGCAGAAGGGGCGAGACGTGGCGGCTCACCAGCAATTCGAGGATTTCGCGCAGCGCGTTGCCCAGGACGAGGACAAAGGTGAGGCTGCCCACCGCCAGCGCCAACGCCGCGGCCACCTGCCGGAGGACGTAGAGTTGGAGCGTCTTCATGCCTCGGCCGGGATCGATGGCCCGCCTTGCCGCGCGACCGCCCTGCTTTTGCCCCGGAGAGCAGGGAGCTCAGCCGCGGGAGCCGGGCGCAAAAGCCTGGCGGTTTTCTTCACAAGCCTGCTGGAGGTAGGCGGCCCACGCCTCCATCCCTTCGCCGGAGAGGGCGGAGGTTTCAAAGATCCGGGCGTGGTGGGCGATCTTGCGCAGATTGCTCCGGAGCCGCTCCATGTCGCAGCCGCAAGCCGCGGCCAGGTCGGTTTTGGCGACCACCACGGCCCCGGCCGAATGGAACACAGGCGGGTACTTGAGCGGCTTGTCTTCGCCTTCAGCCACGGAAAGCAGCGTGACGCGGAGGCTTTCGCCCAGGTCGAAATCGGCCGGGCACACGAGGTTGCCCACATTTTCGATGATCAACGCGTCCAGCTCGTCCAGAGGCAGCTTCGGCAAGGCTTGGAAGATCATCCCCGCGTCCAGGTGGCAAAGGGAGCCGGTGTTGATTTGAACCGTCGGCAACCCGGCTTCTTGAAGGCGGCGCGCGTCGTTTTCGGTGGCCAGGTCGCCCACGATCACGCCCAGGCGCAGCTTGCCTTTAAGGGCTTTGGCG
>JAGHDA010000032.1 GCA_021160185.1 Verrucomicrobiota bacterium | reverse complement strand
CCCAAGCCGATTCCTATGTCGAAGTCGAAACGCCTTTGGACGATCTGGGCAGCTTTACCTTCTACTCCGAAGCGGAAGGCATGACTGTAGTTTGGGTGGACGCGTATTGAGGAAGCGCTTTGGAATCTCCAGCAATGAGCATCTTGAATCCGATTCGCCGAAAACACAGCAAACCCGGGAGCGCGACACTTTGGCTCGGATGGATCGCAGCGATTCTTGCGCTCGCCTTTACAAGCCGGGGAGAGGCAGCCGAAACGAAAAGAACGCTCCCCCTCCAGGCTTCTCTCATCTGGGGCACCGACGGCCTCAAACCGGCCGACCTGAAATGTCGGGACGTCAGCCCCCAGCTCAAGGCGAGATTTCGCAAGATTTTCCGCTGGAAAAACTACTACGAAATCACCCGCAAACGAACCGTTGTGCGGGAGGGCAAAACGAGCCAGTTAGACATGAGCAAGAAATGCCGGCTCAAGATCCGATTTGCGGATGCTCGGATGCTCGAAGTTATCCTTATCGGCGAAGGTCGGCTTGTGAAAAAAGTCCGCCATCCGATCGCGGCGTTCTTGCGCGGCGAGCTGCTCGTGCTGGCCGGAGACGACAAAAACAATTTCCAGGACGCCTGGTTCGTGGTCCTCTCCCATCCCCGCAAGTCCAAGCCAAAATCCTCTCCGGCCCGTGCGGACCAAGGCCGTTGAAACTCCACAAGACCTTGGGCGCACTAGGAAAGCCTGCCCACTACATCTAGTGGATGGCTGCCCCTTTTTCCCATTGCCACGGCCTGGAAAAGTTCTATACTCGATGAGTAGGGATTTCCGCCCTGCCGGGTTCGCGTCTAACAAACCAACCGCGCCTCAGGGCGGAACCGGATGGAATTGAACCTATGGCCAGTCCAAGCGACACGCTCGAAAAGTACGACGCATCGAAAATTGACAAACTGGAGGGCCTCGAAGCGGTCCGCAAGCGGCCGGGGATGTATATCGGCGATCCAGACGAGCGAGGGTTGCACCACTGCGTCTTCGAGGTGCTCGACAACTCGATCGACGAACACCTAGCCGGGTATTGCAAGCGGATCGAGGTGACGATCCACATGGACGGATCCTGCTCCGTCAAAGACGACGGGCGGGGAATTCCTGTCGACATCCATCCCAAATGGAAGATGCCGGCGGTGGAGCTGGTGCTCACCAACCTCCACGCCGGAGGCAAGTTCGGTCAAGGCGCTTACAAATACTCAGGCGGCCTTCACGGGGTGGGGGCCAAGTGTGTGAACGCTCTCTCGGAATGGTTCAAGGTGGAGGTGTCCCGGGACGGGAAGGTCTACTTTATGGAGTTTGCCAAGGGCAAGACAGCCCACAAACTGGAAGTCATCGGCAAATCCAAACACACCGGCACCTTGATCACTTTCAAGCCCGACCCGGGAATCTTTACCCTCACTACGGAGTTCAAATTTGACGTGCTGGCCAGGCGGTTGCGGGAACTGGCCTTTCTCAACCCGGGGCTGGAAATCATTCTGACGGATGAGCGGATCGACCGGAGCGAGCGGTTCTTCTACAAGAACGGAATCGAGGAATTCGTCCGCCAGCTCGGGAAAAACAAGCAGCTCATTCATCCCAAGCCGATCGTCATCAGCGGCAAGCGGGAGATTCAAACCGATAAAGGCGTCGACGAGGTCTACGTCGATTGCGTCCTCCAGTACAACGACGGTTTCGCCGACAACATCCTTTGCTTCGCCAACTCGATCGCGAACACCGACGGCGGCACGCATCTGACCGGTTTTCGCTCCGCCCTGACCCGCGCCATCAACCAGTACGCCCGCAGCAATAACCTGCTGAAGGATAAAGACCCGAACATCTCGGGCGACGATGTGCGCGAGGGACTCACCTGCGTGTTGAGCGTGCGCCTGCCCAACCCGCGGTTCGAGTCCCAGACCAAGGTAAAACTGGTCAACACCGAAGTTGAAGGGCTTGTGGCCTCGGTCGTGTACGAAGGGTTGATGAGCTACTTCGACGCCAACCCCGGCCCGGCCAAGAAAATCGTCGAAAAGGCGTTGACAGCCGCGCGGGCAAGGGAGGCCGCGCGGAAGGCGCGGGACACCGTCCGCAAGAGCGCGCTGGCCGGAGGCGGCCTGCCCGGCAAGCTGGCCGACTGCTCCAACCGCGACCCGACCAACACCGAGCTATTCATCGTAGAGGGCGACAGCGCAGGCGGCTCCGCCAAGCAAGGGCGCGATCGCCGCTACCAGGCCATCCTCCCCATCCGCGGCAAGCTCCTCAACGTCGAGAAAGCGCGGCTGGACAAGGTGCTCCGGAACAACGAAATCCGCACGATGATCACCGCCATTGGCGCCGGCATCGGCGGAAGCCTCCTCAACGGCAACGGCAACGGCAACTCGGACAACGGCTTCAAGCTCGAAAAACTCCGCTACCACAAGGTCATCATCATGACCGACGCCGACGTGGACGGCTCGCACATCCGGACCCTTCTGCTCACTTTCTTCTACCGGCAGATGCCCGAGCTGATCAAACGCGGCTTCATCTACATCGCCCAGCCGCCGCTCTACCAGATCAGCCGCCGCAAGCGGGTCGAATACATCCAGGACGACGCCCAACTCAACCGCATCCTCATCGAGCTGGGAAGCGAAGATGTGCGCCTGCGGGACGCGGCCACCGGCAGGGAGCTTTCGAAAAAACAGCTCATCGAGGTGTTGGAGCTGCTGCTCCAGTTGGACCGCTACGTCCGAGCCGTCCAGCGGCACGGGGCGGACTTCGCCGATTACATCGAAAACCGGCGTCCGGGAAGCTTCGAGCTGCCCCGCCACATCATCCGCCTTCGCGAAGGCAACGAAGAAATCATCCTCTATTTCCACACCGAGTCCGAGCTGCGGAGGTTCGGCGAAGACAACCCCGACCTGGGCCTCTTCGGCGACGAAGAAGAAGATCAGGAGGAACCCGAACCCAAGAAGGGTCGGAAGAACGGCCCGGCCAACAGGTCTCGCCGCCGGGCCCGCCACATCGAGATTCACGAGAGCAGGGCCATCGGCGAGCTCCTCTCCCGCCTGGCGCGCAAGGGCCTGCCGATCGAGCACTACGCCGCCCAGGAGAAGCCGCTCTATGAGCTGATCGAGGGCGAAGGCGACTCCGCGCGCGTCCACCCCATTTTCTCCATCCCGGAGATCCTCGCCACGGTCAAAGAGGTGGGCAAGCGAGGCCTCCAAATCAAGCGGTTCAAGGGCTTGGGCGAGATGAATCCCAAGGAGCTGTTTGAAACCACCATGGACCCGGAGCGGCGCAAACTGCTGCGGGTCGAGCTGAGCGACGCCGTGGAGGCGGAGGAAATGTTCACCAAACTGATGGGCGAAGAAGTCGAGCCCCGCCGCCAGTTCATCGAAGACAACGCCCTGAACGTAAGAAATTTGGATGTGTAATCGAGCGGGCGCGGCCGAAAGGCCCGCCGGCTCCCGGAATTTTTGCCTATGCCGAATCCATCCGAACCCGCCGACCGATCCGGTTCCCTGTTTGCCCAGAAAGAGCAGATTGCCGTCGTCAACGTCGCGGAGGAGATGAAGAACTCCTTCCTCGACTACTCGATGTCGGTGATCATTGCGCGCGCGCTTCCCGACGTGCGGGACGGGCTTAAGCCCTCTCAACGGCGGCTCCTCTACGCAATGTACCGGGACCTGAACCTGCTCCCCGGCCGCAAGCACCTCAAATGCGCCCGCATCGTCGGCGAGACGATGGGCAAATATCACCCCCACGGCGACCAGGCGATCTATCCGACCCTTGTCCACATGGGCCAGCCCTGGGCTATGCGGGAGCCGCTGATCGACGGCCAGGGCAATTTCGGCTCGATCGAGGACGACCCGCCCGCCGCCATGCGATACACCGAGGCGCGCCTCACCCACTTGGGCGCGCTGTTGATGGAGGACATGGACAAGGACACGGTCGACTTCGCGCCCACCTACGATGAGGAGCACGTCGAGCCGGTCGTCCTCCCCGCGGCCTTCCCGAACCTGCTGGTCAACGGCGCAACCGGCATCGCCGTGGGCATGGCCACCAACATCCCTCCCCACAACCTGAGCGAGGTCATCGACGCGGTGTGCGCCTTGATCGACAACCCCCGCCTCAAACCGATCGAGCTGACCCGCTATATGAAGGGGCCCGATTTCCCCACCGGCGGCGTCATCTGCGGCCGCCAGGGCATCCGCCGCTACTTCGAGACCGGCCGCGGGTCGGTCAAAATTCGGGGCAAAGTCGGCGTCGCTG
>JAGHDA010000104.1 GCA_021160185.1 Verrucomicrobiota bacterium | reverse complement strand
GCTCGACATCCCTTGCGGCGGCGGACGGGTGACCATCCATCTCGCCCGGCAAGGCTACCCCATGACGGCGGCCGACTTGTCCGACGCCATGTTGGCGATCGCCCGGGAAAATCTGGCGCGGGTGGGCCTGGAATGCCCTGTGGAAAAACAGGACGTCGAGAACCTTGCCTATCCGGACCGGGCGTTCGACGCGGTGATCTGTTTCCGGTTGTTCCACCACTTTCCCACGCCGGAGATTCGCAGGCGCGCGACAGCCCAGCTCTGCCGGGTGGCGCGCCGATTCGTGGCGCTCTCCTACTTCAGCCCCGCCTCGGCGACCTCGCTTCGGCGCAAGCTGCGCGCGGCCCTGGGCGAACGCAAGTCCGAGAAATACGCCACGCCGCTGCGCGAGGTCCGAAGCTACTTCGAGGAGGCGGGCTTCCGGCTCGTCCGGGATTTCGCCCAATTGCCGTTCCTTCACACCCTGCACCTGGCGCTTTTTGAACGTGCAGATTCTTCCCGACCATGATTGTCTTGGGGATAGGCGGCATGGTGGGGCACGACCCCGCCGCGGCGTTGGTCGTGGACGGTCGGGTCGTCGCCGCGGCTGAGGAGGAGCGGTTCCTGCGGGAAAAGCACGCCAAGGGCCGCCTGCCCGAGCAGGCCGCGCGATTTTGCCTGAAACAAGCCGGGCTCAAGCCATCGGACGTGCAAGCTGTGGCCATCCCGTCTGCGCCCGTGAGCCTCTTCGGCCCGGCGCGCTGGCACTACGCCTTTCGCCACTGGTACGCGCCGGATCGCGCCTTTGTGGCGCTGTGCAACGGCAACCGCCGCTTCCGCCGCAACGCGCGCAACGTCTTCGCCATGCTGGAACGGCTCGGGATGGATCGGCGCAAGATCCGTTTCCTGCCGGTCGAACACCATCTGGCCCACGCCTCCAGCGCCTACCACCTCTCCGGCTACCCGGACGCCGCAATCCTGAGCGTGGACGGCGTGGGCGAATATGCCACCACCTGGTTCGGCTACGGCGAAGGCGGTCGGATCCGTCGGATCAAGGAGTTTTATTCCCCCGACTCGTTGGGCGGCTACTACGGCGCCATCACCGAATACCTGGGCTTCGAGATGCTCGACGGGGAATTCAAGGTCATGGGCATGGCCCCTTACGGCGACCCGGACAAAATCGACGTCTCGCCGCTCATCCGGTGGAATGAACGGGGCTTCCGCGTCAACACGCGCCTGGTCAATTGCGTGGGGCTTCGCCGCTATAAACGCCCTCCACGCGGCGGCTCCGACGGCATAGGAACCTATTTCTCGCCCAAACTCATCAAGCTGTGGGGGCCGGCCCGCGAAGGGGACGAAATCGACGAGCCTTACATCCACATCGCGGCGGCGGTGCAACGGCAACTGGAACAGATTATCCTGGCGCTGACCCGCCACTACCTGGGCGAGCGCATCGCCCGCACCCGCCGGCTCTGCTATGCGGGCGGTGTGGCGCTGAACGTCAAAGCCAACCAACGCCTCATCGAAGCCTTCGGCCCGGATTTCGAGCTCCATGTCCATCCGGCGGCCGGCGACGCCGGCGCCGCCCTGGGCGCGGCAACCTACGCCGCTTGCCAACTGGGCGACGAGATCAAGCCGCTGCGCCACGCGTATCTGGGCCCGGAATACAGCCCCGAGGAAATTGAAGCCGCCCTCAAGCAGCGGAATGTCCCCTACGGAAAATGCGCCTCGATCACGGACGCCGCCGCCGACCTGCTGGCGCGGGGAGAAGTGGTGGCCTGGTTCCAGGGGCGGATGGAATGGGGCCCCCGCGCCCTGGGCAACCGCAGCATCCTGGGCAACCCGACCCGGCGCGGCGTGGCTGACAAGATCAACGCCCAAATCAAATACCGCGAGCGCTGGCGGCCGTTCTGCCCGTCCCTGCTCGACACAATCGCCGCGGAAGCGCTCCAGACAAGCCATCCCTCGCCCTACATGACGTTCACCTTCAACGTCGCTGAGACCTGGAAATCGCGCATCCCGGAAGTGGTGCACCAGGACGGCACAGCGCGGCCCCAAATCGTCACCCGCGAAAGCAACCCTCGGTATTACGAGCTTTTGAAAAAGTTCGAAGCCCGAACCGGCGTCGGCGCGCTGCTCAACACCTCTCTGAACCGCCGAGGCGAGCCGATGGTCTGTTCCCCGGACGACGCGTTGAACATGTTCTACGGCAGCGACCTGGAGAATCTCGCCTTGGGCGATTTCCTGGTGAAGAAGAAGTGACCCGGCAGCCGGCGCGCCGGACGGAAGAATTTCCGGAGCGGGTTGACAGAGGCGAGGCGCCGCCTCTCTGGCAAGCGTCTACAAGGCCCTCGGCGGGGGGATGGGAAATCGAGGCTCAATCTGCGCCTTGAGCCGGGAGGCCCGGCCTCCGAACGCCGAGAAAAAAGAAATGGCGACCCCAACGGGAATCGAACCCGTGCCGCCACCGTGAAAGGGTGGTGTCCTAACCGCTAGACGATGGGGTCGCCCAGCAACGAGGAGCAATATAGGCCTGCCAGCCGCTCTGTCACGCAAAAACTTTGCGGCGCGCCCGAATGGGGGTTCGGCGCGGCGCGCCTCGGCCGCCGGCGCTCAGCCCGCTTCGGCCCGCGCCTCAGCCGCCAGCGGGGTGCTCAGGTAACGCTCGCCGGTGGAGCAGGCAAACGTGACGATCATCTTGCCCTTGTTCTCCGGACGTCGGGCCACCTGGAGCGCAGCCCACACGTTGGCGCCGGTGGAAATGCCCACCAGCAAGCCCTCTTCCTTCGCCAGCCGCCGCGCCATGGCAAAGGCGTCTTCGTTGGAAACCGTAACGCATTCCCGAATCTGCGGGTTGCCCTCCTCGTCCCACAAGCGAAGGTTCTTGGGGATGAATCCCGCGCCGGTTCCCTGAATCTTGTGCGGTCCGGGGCGGATCGGCTCTCCGGCAAGGGTCTGGGAAATCACCGGCGAATCTTTGGGCTCCACCGCGATGGCCTCGAGGGAAGGCTTCCGAGGCTTCAACCCCTCGTAGCAACCGGTGATCGTGCCGCCGGTTCCCACCGCCGATACGATGATGTCCACCTTGCCCTCGGTGTCCCGCCAAATCTCCTCCGCGGTGGTCCGCCGGTGAATCTCCGGATTGGCCGGGTTTTCGAACTGCTGGGGAATCCAGGCGTTGGGCGTCTCGGCGGCGATCTCCTGCGCCTTGTTGATCGCCCCCCGCATGCCTTCCGACCCGGGGGTAAGCACCAACTGCGCCCCCAGCATGGCCAGCAGCGTGCGCCGCTCCACCGACATCGTGTCGGGCATCGTCAGGATCACCCGCAAGCCTTTGGCCGCGCCGACAAACGCGAGCGCGATCCCCGTATTCCCGCTGGTAGGCTCCACAATAACCGAATCCGGAGAGAGCGCGCCGCGCTTTTCAGCGTCTTCGATCATCGCCACGCCGATCCGATCCTTCACGCTGCCCAGGGGATTGAAAAACTCGCACTTGACTAGAATTGTCGCTTCCACTCCGGCGGCGACACGGTTGAGCTTCACAAGCGGGGTGTTCCCGACAGTCCCAATGATGTTCGGATAAGCGCGTCCCATGATGGCTTCCTGTCTAGATCATTTTGATTTAACTCAGTATCCCGCACAGAATACAACGGATTCGTCTCCTCGCAAGGCTTTTTCCCCGTATCCATAAAAAAACCTGTCTCGCTTCCCTCCGCCGGATATCCTTCCGGCTATGGATCCGTTGCTCAAATTGTTGCGGCAGGACGCCCGGTTGACCCCGGCTCAGCTTGCGCGGATGCTTGATCTGAGCGAAGAAGAAATCGCCTCCCGCATCCGAGCCTACGAGCAGGAAAAGGTCATCCTCGGCTACCAGGCCGTCCTCAACGAGGAGAAACTGGGCGTAGACAAGGTGCGCGCGATGATCGAGGTGAAAATCACTCCGGAACGGGAAGGCGGATTTGACCGGATCGCCGCGCGCATCGCCAAGTACGCCGAGGTGCGAAGCTGTTACTTGATGTCGGGGCCATATGATCTGCTGGTGGAGGTGGAAGGCGGCGATCTTCGGGAAGTGGCGATGTTTGTGGCGGAGAAGCTGGCGACCATTCCGGGCGTTCTTTCCACGGCCACGCACTTCACTTTACGGGCGTACAAGGAGGGCGGCGTGTTGATGCAGCCGGAGCGAAGCGAAGAAAAGCTGCCGATCTCGCCCTGAGCGCCGGCCGGAACGGATTTGCCGCCGGGCTCGCAGCCCGGGGGAAAAAAGAAAGCCGCGGGGAAGTCCCGCGGCTTTTTGCGTTGGAAAGGCCCGTTCGAATCAATCAGGCCGCCTCGGCGTCCTCGGGAATGCGCATGTGGTAGAAAGAGCGGTAGATGAAGACCAGCGCGATCAGGAACAACACGCCGCCGACGGCGATCTTCGTCGAAGCGCTCTTCATGGCCACCGCAATCTCGACCGCCAACAGGCCGAAGAGGGTGGTAAACTTGATGATGGGGTTCATCGCCACCGAGGAAGTGTCCTTGAAGGGATCGCCCACGGTGTCGCCTACCACGGTGGCGGCGTGGAGGTCGGTCCCCTTCTGGTCAAGGTCCACTTCGACGATCTTCTTGGCGTTGTCCCACGCGCCGCCGGCGTTGGCCATGAAGATCGCCTGGAAAAGCCCGAAGAAGGCGATGCTGATCAAGTAACCGATGAAGAAGTAAGGGTTGAAGAACGCCAGAGCCAGGGAGAGGCAGAAGATGGCGACGAAGATGTTGATCATGCCTTTTTGGGCGTAAATGGTGCAAATCTTGACCACCTCCTTGCTGTCCTCGATCGAAGCGCGTTCGGCATCCAACCGCATGTTCTCCTTAATGTAGACCACCGCCCGATAAGCGCCGGTCACCACCGCTTGGATGGAAGCCCCGGTGAACCAATAGATGACCGCGCCGCCCATCATGAAGCCCAGCACGATTTCCGGACGCACCAAGCTGAGGAGCGCCTGAATGTTGCCGGCGGCGACCGTATTGTTGAGGAGCAAGATGATGCCGAAGATCATCGTGGTGGCCCCGACCACGGCGGTGCCGATGAGCACCGGCTTGGCGGTGGCCTTGAAGGTGTTGCCCGCCCCGTCGTTTTTCTCGAGGTTTCGCTTGCCGTTTTCGAAGTCCGGCTCGAAACCGAACTCCTTCTTGATTTCCTCCTTCACGTTGGGCGTCGCCTCGATGCGGCTCAGCTCATAGACCGACTGGGCGTTGTCGGAGACCGGCCCGAAGCTGTCCACCGCAATAGTCACCGGCCCCATGCCCAGAAAGCCGAAAGCCACCAGGCCGAAGGCGAAAATCGGCGCCGCAAAGGGAATCGATGCAGGCATAAGGGACGCAACCGATTCATGGCCCGCAAGCAACGCGGCGATGAACATCAACACCAAGATCAGCAACCCCTCCCAAAACGCGGAGAAATTGCCCGCCACGAAGCCGGAGAGCAGATTCAGCGAAGGGCCGCCCTGGCGGGAGGCCGTCACGATCTCCTTCACATGCCGCGCCTCGGTGCTGGTGAACACCTTGGTGAACTCCGGAATCAACGCCCCGGCCGCCGTGCCGCAGGAAATGATGATCGAGAGCACCCACCACAAATCCTTGTGAACCCCTTCGCCGGCCGGAAGGATCACTCTCGTCACCACAAACGTCAGGAGAATAGAGATGGCGGAGGTAAGCCAGACCAGCGAAGTCAATGGCAGCTCCGGATTAAACTCGGACACCTCGCCGAACTTGGCCGCGAAGATCCTCTGATTCACAGTGTATGCGATGAGCGAAGTGATGATCATGATGATGCGCATCACGAAGATCCAGATGATCAACTGCGCGCACAACGCCGGCGCGGTCGGGCCAAGAGCAAGGGCCAAAAACGTGATCAGCGCCACGCCCGTCACCCCGTAAGTCTCGAAGCCGTCCGCCGTCGGCCCCACGCTGTCGCCCGCGTTGTCTCCAGTGCAGTCGGCGATCACGCCCGGGTTCCTGGGATCGTCTTCGGGAAGCTTGAAGATGATTTTCATCAAGTCCGAACCGATGTCCGCAATCTTGGTGAAGATGCCGCCGCAAATGCGGAGCGCGCTGGCGCCCAGCGATTCGCCGATGGCGAATCCGATGAAGCAGGGGCCTTTGAGCTCCACCGGCAGGAAGATCAAGATGCAGATCATGAAGAAAAGCTCTACGGACACCAGCAACAAGCCCACGCTCATGCCCGAACGCATCGGGATCTGCAGCGGCGGCCAGGGCAGTCCGCGCAGCGCCGCAAAAGCCGAGCGGCTGTTGGCCTGGGTGTTGATCCTCATCCCGAACCACGCCACCCCGTAAGAGCCGAGGATGCCGAAGATAGAGGAAATCAGGATGACGATCACCTTCCCAACCGACATGTGCTGCAAGGCCAGAAAGTAGTAAACCATGCAAAGGCCGATCAGCGCCCACAGAATCGCCAGGAACTTGCCTTGTTGAAGCAGATAGCTTTTACAAGTCTCCCAAATGATCTTGGACACATCGGCCATCGTTCGGTGGACAGGAAGGTTTTTGGTCGTGTTGTATTGAATCAAACCGAACACCACCCCCACGCCGCACACGACCAATCCCAACAACATCAAGGCGTGGCCTGATACGCCGCCCAACAGGGGGAAAGAAACGCCCTTGAAATCAGGCAGGATCAATTCCGCCTCGCTTGCCATTCCTCCAATCGCAGCCAAAACCGCCGCCAGAGGAATCAACCAATGTCTATGTCGCAATGTGTGTGATCGCATCGTCTCTTTTCCTTTTCCGCTTCCGGTTGCCACAACCCAATCAACCCCCCGCGAACCCTGCGCGCCTGCGAACCAACCCTCCGCCTTCCGACCACAGCGCCCAAGGCGCGCAACTGCGCCGACCAGTACGAAACCCTCTAAGCAGAGTCAAGTCTATTTGTTTTTCTAATCGAGCCTATTCCGTTTTTCTATCAACGCGCCCCCACCAAATCCCCAACCGCTCAGCGGGTCCAGTCAAACGCCCCTCGACGCAACGCATAGACGTACCCGACGCCCAGGAACCCTACAAAGGTAAGCATGGAAAAAAAGAGGACGCCGCCAAGCCCCTCGCCCAGGGATTCCTTGAAGATCACCGCCCACGGATACAGGAACACCAGCTCGATGTCGAAAAGGATGAAGAGCATCGCCACCAGGTAGAATTGAATCGACATCCGCCCATTCAACGGCCCGGAGGAAGGCATGCCGCATTCATAGGGAGAATCCTTGGCGGGGGTTCGCGCGCCTCGTTTGCCGAGAAGAGCCGAAGCCGCCATCATTCCGGCGATGATCGCCGCCGAGAGGACAAACACAATCAGAACCGGCGCATACTGAATCAATTGCCCCGATGTTGATTCTTCCATCGGGCTTCCACGCTACTCCGCAGGCGACGCGCCGAGCAAGAGCAAAGCCCCCACCGACCGCCGTTTTCCCATTGCGGGAAGGAAAGCGGGACCTGCGCCGGGCGCCAGGATCCAACGCCCGCAGCCCCTACCGACGGCCCAGGAGGAGGTCGAGTTGGCGACGCCAATGCCGCCGGGCGGCGGCGGATTCGGCCGTGTCCTCTTCCGGAGGAATCAAGCGCTCCGCAAAAGGATCGTCGCCAACCTGGAAAAGTTGTCCCCGACTGGCAAGCTTCCAGCGCCGCGAACGGATGCAGCTTTGACCCTGGCTCTCCGAGAAAATCCAGGGGCGGCCTGGATCTTTCTTCGACCCGCCGCGCAGAAAATCCGCAAAGGACCGGCCGTCCAATTCCGGCGGCAAAGGCGCTCCGGCCAGCTCGCAGAACGTGGGCAATAAATCGGTCATATCATGGAGTCCCTCTGAAACCGACCCGGCGGGAAGGCTGCCCGGCCGGCGGGCGATGGCCGGCACGCGGATGCCCCAATCGGTTATTCGGCCTTTGCCTCCCGGCACCTTGCGCCCCCTGAACTCCGAGATTACCTGTTCGCTCTCAAACCCTTTGCTCCGCCGTCGGATGAAGTTGCTGCGGGGGCTGCCGTTGTCGGCCGCAAAAAAGATCAGTGTGCGCTCTTTCAGGCCTAGCCGGTCAATCGCCGCGACCAGCCTGCCGACCCGCTCATCCATGGCGGCCATCATTTCCGCAAAGGTGTCGTACCGACCCCGCGGACCATACGGAGGGCGGGGTTTGAAATCGTCCGACACGGCGTGGCAGAGCGCCATCGAGTAAAAAGCGAAAAACGGCCTGCGCTGGTGGCGACGGATGAAATCGATCAGAAACTCGGTGTAAATGTCCGGGCCGTAGCGCCCCTCTGTTCCTTCCAATCGCCGGCCGTCCTGCCAGACAAACGGGTCGTAATAGCGCGGGCCTTCGTGCCAACCGAAGAGACAGTAAGTGTCGAACCCCAGCCGGTGAGGATGATCAAGATCCTGCCCCAGTTTCGTAAGCTGCCACTTGCCGGCCGCCGCCGTGGCGTAGCCAGCGCGCTGCAACTGGCGGGCGATCGCGCGGGCTTCGGCGGCCTTCGGAAAGGTCCCCCATTTCGGCCGGCCCCAATGGACCGGGTACCGGCCGGTCATCAGCATGATCCGCGTGGGATGGCAGACCGGCGCCGAGTAAAAATGATCGAACCGGACGCCCTCGGCCGCCAGCCGGTCCAGATGGGGCGTGGGGTAGGAAATCCCTCCGTAACACCCCACCGCCTCGCGCCCGACATCGTCCGCCAGAATCAAAACGATGTTCGGCGGCGGAGCGGCGGCAAAAGCCGCTCCGACGAACCAGCTCAAAACCCCCGTCGCCCAACCGAGTCCGCCACCCGCTTGCCTGAGAGATTTCACAAGGCCGGTTATGCCACGGCTTTCAAGGAAAGACAACCCACGCCGGAAAAGGAAAAACACCGTCCCTCGACCGATCCCCGACGGGACGGCTCCCCGGCCGGGGACAACTTTCGCAAGGAAGCCGCCTCGCCTACTGGGTTTCTCCCCGGGTCACCCGGAGGAAGACCTCCTGCAAGCCCTTCTCCTCCGGACGCAGCTCCGCCAACTTGGCCCCGCCTCGGACAAGCGCCTCAGCCACTTGGGACGGATCGCCTTCTTCGCCGTCCAACGTGACGCGCAGACGCCCGTCAATCAGGCGAACTTCTTTGACGAAGGAGCATTCCTTCAAAAGCTTCAGGGCATGATCCGGATCGCCCCGCACCGCCGCCCACACGACGGGAGCGCTCTGGAACTCCTTTGCGGCGCCTTGCGCCGGGCCGCTGTAGATGAGCCGGCCCTTTTCAATGATCGCCACGCGGTTGCAGAGCTTTTCCAGCTCGCTGAGGATGTGGGAAGAGATGATGATCGTCTTGCCCATCCGCTGAAGCTCCTGAAGGATGGCCGCCACCTCGATTCGCGCCCGGGGGTCGAGTCCGCTAGCCGGCTCGTCAAGCAACAGCACCTGCGGATCGTGGATCAGCACGCGCGCCAGGCCCAGGCGCTGCTGCATGCCGCGGCTCAGCGCGCCGATCAGCGCGCCGCGCTTGTCGGCGAGGCCCACCAATTCGAGCACGGCTGCCACCGTCTTCTCCCGACGCGCAGCGGGGATCTTGTAACAGGCCCCGAAGAAATCGAGATACTCGGTGACCTCCATATCTTTGTAGACCCCAAAGAAGTCGGGCATGTAGCCGATCACGTGGCGGACCCGATCCGCCTCCTTCACCACATCCAGCCCCAACACAAACGCCTCCCCGGCCGTGGGGCGGAGAAACGTGGCCAGGATGCGGAGCGTGGTGGTCTTCCCGGCCCCGTTGGAGCCGATGAAGCCGAACAGGTCGCCCTTGTAAACGGTAAGGTCCAACCGATCCACCGCCACCGTCGCGCCGAATCGCCGCACCAGCTTTCGCGTTTCCACCGCGGTTTCGCGGGGGGCTTCGTTTTGAGAAATCGCTTCGCTCATGAGCCGTCTTGTTCGCCCGGGCGGGAAGGCGACAACACCCAACGGGCGACCGTGTAGGTCCGCCGCCGTCGCGTTTGGAATTGCGTCAAAGGCCCGACTCCCTCCGGCGCGCCGGAGCGCCATCCCAAAACCACCGCCTTGCCGGCTTCCAGGAAGCCGCTCAGATCGCACCCCGGGGGGAACAGCGCGGCTACGCCGGCTCCGCTTCGAAGCGCGGCCAAGGTCCTCAGGTAAAGCGAGGCCCCAAGCGCGTGCTCGCCCCGCGGATCAAGCCGCGCCCCTGAGCCGCGGTAAGCTCGCCCGCGGCGGATCATCGCTCCCCTTAACAAGGCGGATTCCCGCGCAAGAAACCCGTCCAGTCCCCCGCCCTCGGGGGCCAACTCACACTCCGCCGCAGCGCCGGGCCGGAGATTTTCAAATCGGCGATAATTGTTTCCGTAGCAGACGAAAAGCGCGTCCCAGGCGCGGCGCGAGCGGTTGACCAATTTCACGCGCAGCCGCCCTCCCTCCAACGCGGCTTGGGCTTCCAGGCCCGAGGAGCCGCTCTC
>JAGHDA010000332.1 GCA_021160185.1 Verrucomicrobiota bacterium | reverse complement strand
GGTCGGCGGTTGATCCAGGCGCACTCGGGACGGGCCAGGATCTCGGCGGCGTTGGGTTCGTTGGCGGCCAGGGGGCGGTAATCGAGGTAAGGGGCATAGGAACCGTAGGTGAAACGGAGCGAGGGATGAGCGCCCGCCTTTTCCGGGGTCTCCGCCGGTTGCTCGGTGGGCTGACATTCGAGGTAGAGGAGCCGACGGGAAATCGTCCGGCGCTCGCCGGAAGGCAAGACGCTGGCGTCCTGGACGGCGTGTTCGAGCAGGAACAACACGCGGGGTTGAGTGCCGGGGTCCCGTTCGTCCACCAACACGGCGCCACGCCGGAGGAGGTGGCGATGGCGTTCGAGGGTGACGTCCAGCACGGCCTCGAGCAAAGGATGACCAGGGCAAACGAAGGCTGCCGGCGGTTGGCCGGACAAGTTGATGTGATCCTTCTCGAAGGTGATGCGTTCGTAGCGAGAAAGCACCGTCGGGCCGGCGCCGGTCCGGCGGCGTTGGCGGAGAATGGCCGGAACGTGGGTGACTTCATAGCGGCGGGCCTCGCGCTGGCGTGCCGTTCCCTTGAGGCGACGGAAAGCCTCGAGGAAGAACGATTCGATGTAATGGGGTTGCAAGCGGCGTGCTTCGGCACGGGCCATGGCTTCGCGTACATGGGCCAGGCGGCTGAGGTCCATCGTGTCCTGGACCAGCGCGCGGTCTTGGATGAGGGCTTCGAGGCGGGAGCGGTCGACGCCATGGTCGATGGCGCGGGAGAGGCGCGCCTGGACTTCGGGGCGGTCCCCGTAGCGGATAGCCTCGATCATGAGGTCCCGGAGCGGTCGGCCTTCGAACTGAAGCTTGCCGAGCACATCAAACACCTTGCCGCCGAGGGACTGGCGGACGAGCTCGAGTTTTTTCAGAAGGCGGAGGTAGACGTCGCCTTCACGGGTATCGGCGGCGACCAGGTTCCAGAGGTGGCAGACCTCAGTTTGGCCGATGCGGTGGATTCGGCCGAAGCGCTGCTCGATGCGGTTAGGGTTCCAGGGCAGGTCATAATTGACCATGAGGTGAGCGCGCTGGAGGTTGATGCCTTCACCGGCGGCGTCCGTGGCGACCAGGATCCGAACCTCCGGATCGTACATGAAGCGTTCCTGGGCCTGGCGTCGTTCCTCGCGCCGCATCGAGCCGTGGATGGTGACCAAGGCGTTCGGACGACCGAACAGCGTGGTGATGCGCTCAGCCAGGTAATGGAGCGTGTCGCGGTGTTCGGTGAAGATGACAAGTTTCTGGCGCGGCGAGCGTCGAGGCGGCGGCACGCGACCGGTGTGGTAGGGAGATGCCTCCTCGGCGAGGCGGCTACTCAGAGCGGCGGGAGTGAAGATTTCCTCCAACAGGTTCCTCAGTTGGTTCCATTTGGTGTCTTCGCCGCGGCGGCGGACCTGAGCGGCGAGGTTTTCGAGGCGTTGCAGGGTAGCGATCTCGGCGCGCAGCTCGCTCACAGTGGCGGCCGCGGTGGCTTCGTCCAGGATGTTTTCCTCGATGGCAGCCAGTTCTTCCTCCGGCGCATCCTCGAGGTCTTCGAGGTCGTCCGGACTCAGATTGCTCAAGGCCGCGTTGATGGAGGGAAGAGGGATTGCCGAGGTTGGAGAGGTGCGGCCGGGCGACGAAGGCGGGGCCGGTTCCGGGCGTTCGGCGAGGGGCGGTTGGTTGGAGGAGGGCGCGAGATTCTCGGCCGTGGAACGGGAGCGTCGGAGTCGTTCCAGTTCGCGCAGGTGTTTTTCCAGGCGTTGACGACGGCGGCGCAGCGATTGGTAGATCGCCTCGGGGCTGGAAGCCAGGCGGCGTTGGAGGATGGTCAGGGCGAAACCGACGGTGCCGGCACGCTTTTCGTCCCGGAGTGCCTCGGCCCGGCCCCACTCGGTGCGCACGTATTCGGTAACCGCCTCGTAGAGGCGTGCTTCGGAGTCCGAGAGTTTGTAGGGCGCCGTGTAGGCGATGCGTTCGGGGAACAGCGGCTGGCCGTCGAAACGCAGCAAGTCTTCTTTCACCATGCGCCGCATCAGATCGGAGACATCGACCCGATGGACGCCGTCGCGAAACCGGCCCTCGAAACGGTCGGGGTCGAGCAGGGCCAGGAAGAGTTGGAAGTCTTCTTCCTTGCCGTTGTGGGGAGTGGCCGTCAGGAGCAGAAAGTGGCGGGTCAAGCTCGAGAGCAATTGGCCCAACCGATAGCGCTTGGTGTACTTGACTTCGCCGCCGAAGAACGTGGCCGAGAGCTTGTGCGCCTCATCGCAAACGATGAGGTCGAAGCGAGCATCGGGAACGGCGAGCTTTTGTTGCGCGTCCTGGTCGCGCGCCAGTTTGTCGAGTCGGGCGATGATCAGGTCGTTTTCGAGAAACCAGTTGCCCGTGCGGGCGGCCTCGAGCTTGTCGTTGGTGAGGATCTCGAAGGGCAACTGAAAGCGTTGATGGAGTTCATCCTGCCATTGTTCGACCAGGTTGCCGGGGCAAACGATGAGGCAGCGGTGGACGTCACCCCGCACCATGAGTTCTTTGAGCAGCAGGCCGGTCATAATGGTCTTGCCGGCTCCGGGGTCGTCCGCCAGCAGGAAACGCAGCGGTTGGCGGGGGAGCATAGCTTCGTAGACCGCGGTGATCTGGTGGGGGAGAGGCTCGACCAGCGAAGTGTGCACCGCCAGGAGAGGATCGAACAGATGGGCGAGGCGGATGCGGTGAGCCTCGGCCACCAGCCGGAAGAGCGCGCCGTCGCCGTCGAAGCTCCAAGGCCGGCTGGCCTGGACCTGCTCGAGCCGGGCTTCGTCGTTCCGATACAGGATTTCGTCCGCGACACGGCCGTCGGGCCGGCGATACACCAGGGTCAAGGCGTCGGGGCCGTGCCAGGTGACACTGACGACGGTGACGGGTCCGTCGGGGACGATGCCGTGAACGGTAGCGTTGGGCTGGAGCTCCTCGAGTCTCAACATGGCGATGACAACCCGCTCATGCTCATGGTTGAGCATGTATGTATCCTGACCGGTGGCTCAGTTGGCAATCCTTTTTTGGGGAAACGAGGACGACGACTCTGAACGGTCAGTCCCCGGAGTTGCTAACCGCGAATGGAGGTTTTGAAATAGAACCGCGAATGGACACGAATAAGAATTGAAATTCAGCATTGAAAGGCGGAGCGGCCGTTTGGTTCTCCCCAGCCCCAATCCGCCGTGGCCCCTCGGCAGCTACGGGAAAAGGCCGCCCCTTGCCTCGGCTGCTGCCTCCGGCTCGCAGCCGCCGACGCGAGGAGCGAAAAACTGTTTCTGGGGCTTGAGCCGGCTTGGCTGGAAGCGCATGGAGGCGGAGGTCGGAATCGAACCGACGAATGGGGCTTTTGCAGAGCCCTGCCTTGCCACTTGGCTACTCCGCCCCGCCAGGGCCAAGAGAGTATGCGTTCCCCTCGGGATTGCAAGAGCGGAATTTGAGCCGGGACTCCTTCGGGGCGGAAGGATGAGCCGCAAGCGTTTTCGCCTGGCTGAGGCTTATTGCCGCGGACTTCCGGAGGCGGAGGGGGAATTCTGGGATTTGCGAGCCGCGCTCTTACGGGAGATACCTCCAAACCGGATCGAGAAAAGGATGAAGCCTTCAGCATGGCCGTCGTAAGGGTTGCGGCGGAGAAACTGGCGTCCGTCGCCCCACTGAGGGGAGGCAAGCGGGCTGAGCAGAGGCCACGGGCTGGGGAGGGAAAAGAACGCCGGAAGCAGGCCGCCCAATGTTTGCTTCTGAAGTTCAAGCAGGAATCGGCGCTCGATCGGAGCGGGCGCTTCGAGCGCGCGCGATTCCTTTAGAGAGAGTTCCGGAGAGAAAGGCGCCGGCCGCGGCTTGGAAGGCTGGGATTGGAGAGGGCGTTGAAAGGGGGCGGACTCCTGCCGGGAAGGAGGCTTTCCGGGCTTGGCCGGGGCGGGCGCGCGGGAAGTTCCCGCCTCGGACGCTCCGGCCGGGTTTCCAAGGCAACAGGCCGCTGCGATCAGAAGGATGAGTTGCGTCCGTTTCATGGTTTCCTCCGCCGACGAATCCTCTCCGCCCACTCAAGCTGCGTCGGCGGAGGAAACCATGAAACGGACGCAACTCATCCTTCTGATCGCAGCGGCCTGTTGCCTTGGAAACCCGGCC
>JAGHDA010000037.1 GCA_021160185.1 Verrucomicrobiota bacterium | reverse complement strand
GACCTGTCGCTGATATTCTAATAGATCGGGGAAATTTAAGACGCGACGTCGTCGTGGGGTTTGTATCGATTCCTCGGATGGTGGACGGCCGTAACCACAGGCGATTTTGACAACGACGGCCTGCCCGATCTGATCGCCTGCAACTGGGGCCGCAACACCCGGTACGAATACCGCCGGGCCAAGCCGCCGCGCCTTTACTACGGCGACTACGATGACGACGAGACGTTCGAGTTGCTCGAGGCCTATTTCGATCCCGAATCAGGCGCCTACATGCCATGGCGGCAGCTGGACCTGGTAAGCCGGGACATGCCGTTTGTCCGCGCGCGCTTTTCCTCCCACCGCGCTTACGCCATGGCCACGGCGGAGGAAATCCTGGGCGACATGCTGTCCAAAAGCCGGTTCGTGGAGGTGAATTGGTTTCCCACAACGCTTTTCCTGAATCGCACCAACCGATTCGAAGCCCGGCCATTGCCCGCGGAAGCGCAGGTCGCCCCCGCCTTCGGCGCGGTGGTCGCTGACTTTGACGGCGACGGACGGGAAGACGTCTTCCTGGCCCAGAATTTCTTCCCGGTTCAACCCGAGACCCCGCGTTACGACGCCGGGCGCGGGCTCCTCCTTCTGGGAAACGGCCGCGGCGGACTGCGCGCGGTTCCCGGACAGCTTAGCGGGATCCGCATCTACGGCGAAGGACGCGGCGCGGCGGCGGCGGACTTCGACGGAGACGGGCGATGGGATCTGGCGGTCGGCCAGAACGGCTACCGAACCGTCCTGCTTCGCAACCGCCACGCAAAGCCCGGACTGCGCGTGCGGCTTTCAGGATCGCCGGCCAACCCAAGGGCCGCCGGGGCGCGGCTCAGGCTATGGGCGGGAAACACGCCCGGCCCGGCGCGGGAGATTCAACTCGGCGGCGGCTTCCTCTCCCAAAACAGCTCCGCGCCGATCCTGACCCATCCGCGCCCCGGTCCTTACCAGCTGGAAGTGCGCTGGCCGGACGGCTGCCGCACGCGCGCGGCGGTTCCGCCGCAAGCCCGCGGCGTGACAGTGGATTCCCGTGGAAATATCCGCCCTATCCAGCCTTGAACGCTCCGCCTCGGTCGGAGAAGGCGCGCTACAAAACTCCAACCCTGCGGAAAGCTCCCGAGGGAAGAGCCAGGCTCATCCCTTCAGAATTTGGAGGAACACCAACAACACGCCCATCAGAGACCCGCCCGCAATGACGCCGGAAGCCACTGGGAAGGTGTATTCCTCCGAAAGCTCAGGCGCGCGGCGTTGGACCGCCCAACCCGCCACGGCCCCTATCAGAAAGAGAAGGCTGTAGTACCAGTGGAAAACCCAAGCCAACCCTGCGGCCGCGGCCGAAGGCATGCGCTTGGCCTGTTTGGGAAAGAGCGCGGGAAGAAGGCTGAAGATCGCGCCCAAGGCGGCGCCCAAGGCGATCGACCAGCGCTTGATCGGATCGAGGGCGTGGAGGCCTTTGCTCAACGCCGTGGCCACCGCCGCCCAAGTCTGGGCCGCCGGCGCGGGGAACGCGTCGCCGCCAAGCATCTTGGGATCCTTTACCAGAATCGTGAAAGCGGTGACGGTGACCAGCGTGCCCACGAAGATGCCCGCGAACTGAGCGAGGAACTGTTTCCGTGGATTGGCGCCCAGGAGGTAGCCGCTCTTGAGGTCGGTGAGAAGGTCGGCCGACGATCCGGCCGCGCCGGCGGTGATGTTGGCCGCCATGAGATTGACGTTCACATTCCCCGGATTGAGCGCGCCGAAGGTCAATTGAGTCACCTTGCCCATGGCGCCGATGGGGGTGGTGTCCGTTTCTCCGGTCACACGGCAGGCAACCACCGCAAGGAAGAAGGAGAGGATCACAGCCAGAACGCTTTGCCACCAAGGCATGCCGAAAGAGACGTGCGCCAGCCATGCCAGAGCGGCCATGGAAATCAGTTGGCCCGCCGCGAACCAGGAGAAAGGCGTTTCAATGGCTTCCAGATCGTCCCGCCCCTCGCGACGGCGGCCGGAAAGAACCCTTCCTAGGCTTTGGAAGGCGCGAACCAACGTCTTCCATTGCAGGAGAAAGGAAAGAATGCCCGCGCTCACCATGCAGGCCGTGCCGCCCCAAAGGGTCCACTGAACCGTTTCCCGGAAACCGCCCGCAGCGGAGATCAAGCCGCGATGCTGAAGCATCGGCACAAAGAGGCCCCAACAAAGGGTGGCGCTGAGGAACATCGTAAGGCAGACGCGAAGGCCTGTGAGCGCCCCGGCGGCGACGAAAATAAAATCCCACGAGAACACCACGGTGCGTCCGTGCCACAAGGCGTAGCCGCCCTTGCCAAGGAGCCATTTCTGGAGTTTTTCCAGAAGAGCGGCGCTGGTGTAAGGGGCCAATTTCCGAGTGAGCAAGGGCAGCCCTTCAGCCCAGAACTTGTCCGCCGCCGCCACGGCCGCCGCCACGGCCAAGGCCCTAGCCGCGCGCAACCCGCGGCCGCCGCGGGAGTGCAAGGCGTGCAAGGTCTCCGCCGCCGCAATGCCGCTGGGAAAGCGAAGTTGCTCGACGTTGATCATCTGACGCTTCATCGGGATGGCCATCGTCACGCCCAGGACCGCCAGGAAGAACACCCACGCCATCGTGAGCCAGAAGGAAAGCGCATGGCCGTTGAGCAAGATGTACGCCGCAAACGCCGAGATCAGCGTGCCGCCGGTGGAGTAGCCCGCGGAGCTGGCGGTGGACTGCATGCAATTGTTTTCCAGGATGGTCATTTGGGTCTTGGCCAGACCGATCCGACAAAGCGCAGTCCAGATGGCGTAAGAGAGAATGCAGGCGGTAATGGCCACTCCGAAGCCCCAGCCCGCCTTGAGCCCGATGTAGATATTAGTCAGCGAAAGCACGCCTCCCAGAACCGATCCCATGAGCACGGCGCGCAACGTCAATTGCGGCAAGACATCCCCGCGCCCCAGATAGACCTGATCGAACCACTGCCGCTCCACCTCCTCCGCGGAGCCCTCAAAGCCGTGGATCGGCGGCTTGAAATTTTCGTAGGCGGAATCGATAGCCTCGGTTGCCTTTTCCCCGCATGCTGCCTCGGAAGCGCGCCCCATGCCGCCATTTTCCGGATTGAGCCCTTCCGAATCGAGGGAATTTCCGGGGCGTTCGAAAGCGCCGAATTGCCTCGGGACAAGCGGCCTCCCGCAGCTGCCGAGGCAACAAGGCGGATTGGGCTTGGGGACAGCTTGTCGCGACAGCGGCGGCGGGGTAGAAGAGTCGGCGGCATGCATCGTTTTGAACGGGCGGTGATTCTGACAGCAGCTGGGGTGGTCATCGTGGCCGGGACCCGGGCGGCCTCGGCGATTGTGGCGCCGTTTCTTCTGGCGGTGTTCGTCGCGATCCTCGCCACTCCCGGTTTCCTGGCAATGAGGCGGCGGGGGATTTCCACCGCCACTTCCCTGCTGGTGCTGATGCTGGCGCTGGCCGGAGCGGGGTTTGCCGTGGCGAACATTGTGAGCGCCTCGGTCGGCGAGTTCACTCGCCATGTTCCAGACTATCAAAAGGCGCTGGTGGCCCAGCGGGAATCTCTGGCGAAGTGGCTTGAAGCTCGAGGAGTCGACATTGAGCGGCTCCAGCTTGAAGAGCAACTGGACCCGCGCTCGCTGCTGCGCTACGCGGGCACGATGGCGGCGGCCCTGAGCGGATTGGTGGGGCAAGGATTCCTGATCCTGTTGATCGTGGTCTTCCTCCTGTTGGAGCTAGCGATCCTCCCCGAAAAACTTCAGAACCTGCCGGGAATGGGACCGGATCGATGGAGCCGGCTGGAGCAAACCGTCCTCAACGTCCGGCGCTACAGCGAGATCAAGACGATCATGAGCCTCCTGACCGGCCTTTGCATCGGGCTTTGGGCCTGGGTCTTGGGATTGGATCAAGTGCTCCTCCTGGCGTTTCTGGCCTTTCTGTTCAATTACGTCCCGGCGATCGGCTCCATTGTGGCTTCCTTGCCGGCAATCCTGATCGCCCTGACGAAATTCGGTCCGGGAACTGCGCTGGCGTGCGCGGCCGGCTATGCAGCAATCAACATCGGGATCAGCAATTTCCTGGAGCCGCGGGTAATGGGCAAGCGGCTGGGCCTCTCGCCTCTTGTGGTGATCATCTCGATCGTGTTCTGGGGATGGATGTTGGGGCCGGTGGGCATGTTGCTTTCAGCGCCCCTGACGATGG